>JBILMY010000058.1:0-6767 GCA_044375265.1 Gammaproteobacteria bacterium
TTCATTGCCGATATACGCTTTAACCCGTTTTAATCGCCCGCCCGTCATGGTCTCATTTCCCGTATCGATGAGCGTCACTTTCCAAGGCTCTGCATTTTTCTGATGAACCTCCATTTGATTGTGTTCCATATCGAAAGTTACATCTGACATGTGTAAAAAATAGTTCGCAAAATATTCTTTAATCACATAACCTTTATAACCTAAACAGACGATAAAATCATTGACGCCATGCGCTGAATACATTTTCATGATATGCCATAAAATAGGCTTACCCCCAATTTCAACCATGGGTTTAGGTTTAGTTTCTGTCTCTTCGCTAATACGGGTACCGAGGCCTCCTGCGAGTAATATGGCTTTCATTGTTGTTCCTCATCCAATAACATCATCAAGGTTTTCATGCCCTCTCTAAAATCCATCACAGGCTCCCAGTTCAATTTTTGCTTTAATAAACTGCCATCGATTGCATACCGAAAATCATGGCCTTTGCGATCGGTGACAAAAGAAATGAGTTCGCGATGAGAGGTTTTTTTTGGATAGATTTCATCCATCAAATCGCAAATGAGATATACGACTTCTAAATTCGTTTTTTCACAATTTCCACCCACATTGTAACTTTCTCCCACACTTGCCTTGCGAATCACGCGATCAATGGCCGTGCAATGATCATAGACATGCAGCCAATCGCGGATATTTTGTCCATTGCCATAAATAGGAATGGGTTTGCCCTCCATGCAGGAGCGAATCACCGTTGGAATAAATTTTTCAGGATTCTGATAAGGCCCATAATTGTTAGAACAATTGGTCATCGTGGTCGGCAAGCCATAGGTATGCTGATAGGCGCGCACCAAATGATCGGAGCTGGCTTTAGAGGCTGAATAAGGTGAATTAGGTTCATATGGAGTGGTTTCAGTAAACGGATGATCACCTATCTGCAAGGTTCCATAGACTTCGTCAGTAGAAATATGATGGAAACGGCACTGCGCCTCACCCCATTTTTTATCGGTAAGCCAATACTGGCGAGCAGCTTCTAATAAAGTAAAAGTGCCGACAATATTGGTTTGAATAAACTCCGCAGGACCTGCGATCGATCGATCGACATGGCTTTCTGCCGCAAAATGCACGATAGTCTCGATTTCATATTTTCTGAGCGTACTATCTACTCGTTTACGATCGTTGATATCGCCTTTCACAAAATGATGGTGAGCTGCATTGGGAAGGTCTATTAAATTATCTAAACTGCCCGCATAAGTTAATGCATCGTAAGAAATGATGTGAATATCTGGGTAGGTTTCTAGCATATAACGCACAAAATTACAGCCGATAAATCCAGCTGCGCCTGTCACTAACATATTTTTAGGTGTATACTGCATTTTTTACTTTATATCAAATTAAACCTTTCTTGACAACATAATCCCTTGTTCGTTTAACCGCATCAAACAACGAGGGTAAATATTTTAATACTTGATGATAAAGTTTCGGCATCCTGCTTGGGGCATACTCATGAGCAATTTTATTTCGAAGTATTCTAATTTCTTCAAATACTTTTGCATCTTCAAGTAACCCAAATTTTTCTGCCCTGTTAATTTTATCTTTTACTGTACCAAAAGTCTCCAACTCAAGAATGAAAATAGATTGCCAAATTTTTTGAACCAACATATCGCTTAATCTTGAAAAGCGACTTGTTAATGCCTCTAATTCAACCTCTTCTTCATCACTGTATTTTTCTTTATTTGCAAAATTTCTACACCTTAAATACGAATAAGTAAGCACATTTTCTGCTTTACTCATTAATTCAATTTCCTCCCTCAACAGTAACCCTAATTTATTTTCTTGAGTCATAACAAAACAGCTTCTTGCATCACATAATTTACAAAATTTTTATTGTCTGTATTCGCAATAATAACATCAATTTTTTGTTCCCCCAAAACATTCCAAAGACGAGACTGAAATTGTATCTCCTCATCTAAAGCCATTTTATTCGAAAACACCAACAAATCAATATCACCACCTTTTTTTTGATCATCCACACGCGACCCAAAAAGGTAGACCGAAGCATTCGGATCAATTTCCTTCAAAGAATTTTTAATCGTTTTTCTTTCAATATCAGATAAGCGCATCAATTCCTCTGCTACAATTTCAAAGCTTCTTTAATTACCGCTTTTAATACTATAAAATAATCTTCTAATACAATACCAAAAACCTGCCCTATTTTATCACAATTTAAGGCTGAATTGTGAGGGCGTTTGGCTTTGGTAGGAAAGGCTTTAGTTGTAATCGGTAGAAGGGTTTTGAGCTTTTTTTCTGCTTCAGGCATCGCTTCAACAATTTCTGTGGCGAATTCATACCAAGAGCCTTTTTTATTACCACGATAATGATAGACCCCTGCGTATTGTTTACCTTCTTTCTCAAAAAGAGGCGCTAAGGTCAATAAAGTTTTTGCAATAGAATCTGCAGAAGTCGGATAGCCCATTTGATCGCTGACGATCTTAAGTTCCTCTCTTTCCCGGGCAAGCCGCACTATGGTTTTCACAAAATTTTTGCCCGTTTTTCCAAATACCCAGCTGACACGTAAAATCAAATAATTGTCAGTGCCTTTGGCAATAAACTGTTCGCCTTCTAATTTAGTTTGGCCGTAGACACCGAGCGGCGCGGTTTCATCCGTTTCAAGATATTCCCCGATTTTATCCCCCGAAAAAACATAATCGGTAGAAATATGTAACAAAGGAACATTGTATTTTTGGCACATCTGTGCCAAAAATTTTGGTCCCAGCGCATTGATAGCATAGGCTTTTTCAGGTTCATCTTCGGCCAAGTCCACTGCAGTGTACGCCGCAGCATTAATGACAGCCGTAATATCTGGATGAGTTTTAAAAAATGCGTCAATAGCGTCTGGCTGGGAAATATCCAGCGTTTGCCTGCTGGCTGTATAAATAGCAATATTCTGTATGCTGGCCATTTCTTGGATCGCGCTGCCCACTTGCCCTTCGGCGCCTGTCACTAAAATAGTCATGCAACAAAAACCGGTAAATGCTCTCTGGAAATATCTTTTAATAAAGGATGTTTTTTATCTTTTTCCGATAAAATAGGCTCGCCGTTCAATTGCCAATCAATCCCTAATTCAGGGTCATTCCAATATAATCCCACTTCATCTGCTGGATGATAATAATCTGTACATTTATAGGCAAACACCGCTTTTTCACTTAAGACCGAAAACCCATGCGCAAGACCGGGGGGGACATAGACTTGATGGTGTTTTTCTCCATCGAGTACAATTGAAAAATATTGCCCAAACGTAGGAGAACCCTGGCGCACATCGACCATGACATCCAACACTTTTCCTTCAATCACAGTAACGAGCTTTCCTTGGGGATGCTGTAATTGATAGTGTAAGCCGCGTAAAACATTTTGAGTAGAAGATGAAAAATTATCTTGCACAAAAGTTTCTCGAATGCCTGCATCTTGATAAAGTTTTTCTTTAAAACTTTCAAAAAAATAGCCGCGTGAATCGCCAAATACTTTGGGTTCGAAAACGATCACGCCAGGAATGTTAACGGTGTAATATTTCATATTTAAAAAATTTTCATTACGAAGTTTAAAGCGCTATTCTACCTTTTTCAAGCACAAAGGGAAATAGTATTGAGAAACGCCTTAGTCGCGCTCAAAACGCATGCGGTGTAAAAAATAACTTAAGCCACCGAGCGTACCGAGTAAAGTGAGCAGTAAGCTTAAGAGTAAAATCTTGAGGATTTGCGAAAAACTTAATAAAGATAAGGTGGGCGCATCTGGGTGCAAGGCTAAAAAATAATTCAGCGGATTTTTGATGAGCGCAATAAGAATATCCACGCCAATTAAAGTCAGTAATCCACCAAGCAAGCCATATAAAATTCCCATGTAAATAAAGGGACGCTTAATAAATTGATCGGACGCGCCGATAAGCCATAGCACTTTAATCAGCGGCTTATTACGATGAATGATGAGGAGCGTTGTGTTGATGGTCATGAGAAAAATCGTGAGCGCAGCAAGGCTTGATAAAATCCAACCAAAACGATTTAAAAGATGCATGAGCGTGGCTAATTTCACGAGCCACTGACCTTCAAATTGCACATCCACTACAGCGGGCAGCACTTTGATTTTTTCAGACAACGTTTCCATGCGCTGGATGTCTGCATTATTTTTTAAACTCACTAAAATGAGGGTCGGCAGTGGATTATCGTTATCTGAAAAATGTAAAGATTCAAGGCCGCTGCTGCCCAGAAATTGGGTTAATCCCTCTTTTGGAGTGACGGTCTGTAAACTTGCGGAAGGGTTTACCATCAAAATGCCTTGCCGTACTTTATCAATCATATTGGGTGAAGCATGCGGCGCAATATAGACTGATAATTGGTGCTCTGCGGCAGCATCAAAGCTAAAGGCCGTTTGCTTAGATAATCCCATAAAAAATAAAGTGGGCAGCATCAAGGCTAAACTGGTTAAAAGTAACATCAAAAGACTCGTGAGCGGATTTTTAACAAGCTGCAAGAGCGCTTCTTTAAGAGCGTAGCGATGGTGAATTTTAGTTACAGACATGATAATACGCCTTTGTCTAAATGAAGCTGTTTTTCCGTGGGGTTGATCAAATGCAAATCATGCGTCGCAATAATAACCGTAGTCCCTGCTTCATTAAAAAAACGAAAAAGCGAAATCATATCTTTAGCCAGTTCGGGGTCTAAATTCCCCGTCGGTTCATCGGCCAATAAAAGCGTGGGACTGTTGATAGCTGCGCGCGCAAGACCTACACGTTGTAACTGCCCTGTCGATAATGTCGCCGGCATCGCATTTTCTTTCTCTGATAAATGTACTTTATCTAAAATGGCGCGGATGCGCTTTTGGATGGCTTCCTCTGTTAATCCTTTGATGATAAGCGGCAGCGCTAAATTTTCTGCGACCGTTTTATCGGGGATCAAATAATTGTCTTGAAAGACAAAACCAATTTCACTGCGCAATTGCTGCCGCGCTCTCTCAGAAGAAAGGGCATGATCATTGACGATGAGTGTCCCACTGGTAAGCGGCTCTAAGCCTGCAATGAGCCGTAAAAAAGTACTTTTGCCTGCGCCTGAATGCCCTGTTAAAAAAATAAAATCACCGGCGCTGATATCAAATGAGGCAGGCGAGAGGGCGACAAAATTATCATCATAGATTTTACAAACATTTTCACCGTGAATCATGGTTGCCCCAACAAGGCTTCAACAAATGCTTTGGCGTCAAAAGGCGCAAAATCATCCGCCGTTTCGCCAAAGCCAATAAATCGGAGTGGGATTTTCAGTTCTTCCGCAATAGCAAAGATAATGCCGCCTTTGGCAGTGCCATCGAGTTTCGTCAAAACAATGCCAGAAACATTCACCATGTCGTGAAATTTTTTGGCCTGTAAAAGCGCATTTTGCCCAAGATGTGCATCGAGCACCAAGAGAATTTCATGCGGCGCCGTCTCATCAATTTTTTTAAGCACACGCAGAATTTTTTGCAGCTCTTTCATCAAATGTGCTTGCGTGTGTAAGCGCCCTGCGGTATCAGCAATCAGCACATCCACTTTTTTGGCTTTGGCTGATTGATAGGCATCAAAGATCAGCGCAGCACTGTCGGCGCCTGATTCTTGCGCGATCACCGCGGTAAAACCATTTTTTTCAGCGATTTTTTGAAGTTGCTCTGTTGCAGCGGCGCGAAAAGTATCGCCTGCTGCAAGCATCACACTTTTGCCTTGCGATTTAAAATAATGTGTCAATTTGCCAATGGTGGTGGTTTTACCTGCGCCATTGACGCCAACCATTAAGATCACAAAAGGATGCGCACTTAACTGCAGCGGTTTTTCAAGCGCTTTTAATTTTTCGTACAATAAATGGGATAAGACGGTTTTAGGATCAGTCTCCTCATTTAAAGCACCGCGTAAGGTATTGATAATATCGCGCGTGGTAGATACGCCCACATCAGCAGACAATAAAATATCTTCCAATGTCTTTTCATCTTCAGGCGTTAAGCTTTTTTTACCCTTGAATAAAGCTTGAAATTTTTCACTGGTTTTGGAAAAAAATTGGGTAACGCTTTTAAAAGGATTAAACAGCCGTGACATGAGAAACCTCATTCAAAGCGGCAATTTCTTGTTCTACATAAGTTGTAAATGCCTGTTTTTGTGAGGCAGGAATGGAGGAGGCATCGGGTAAGAAAACGGTCATCGGATTGTAATAACGTTTGCCAATGCGGTATTCATAATGCAAATGTGGGGCTGTGGATAAACCGCTGGTGCCGATGTAGCCAATGACTTGTCCCATTTTAACGCTCGTGCCGACTTTTTCTTTGGCAACAAATCGACTCATATGACCATAAAGCGTTGTGATACCGCCGCCGTGATTGATGATGATAGCGCGGCCATAACCGCCTTTACGGCCGATAAAACTGATGCGCCCATCACCAGATGCGCGAATAGGTGTGCCATAGGGAGCGGCAAGATCGACACCCAAATGCGGACGTATAGTACGCAAAATAGGATGTTTACGTTTTAAATTAAAAGGGGAGCTGATGCGAGAGCCGGGCACCGGATTGCGCATAAATGCTTTTTCAAGACTCTTGCCCTGGGTGTCATAATATTTGTACCGTCCTTGATTATTTCGGTATAAAAACCCATAGTAAATGGTTTTTTGATGCACAAATTGTACGGCAGTAATACGGCCGACACTCGTTTTCCCAGTGGTGGTATCGTGATTGACTTCATATTGCATGGTAAGCGCATCCCCAGT
>JBILMY010000014.1:0-11383 GCA_044375265.1 Gammaproteobacteria bacterium
TTATCAATGCCATCAATATGCTCGATGGGGTAGATGGGCTTGTGGGCACCGTCGCCTTATGCCAATTAGCGCTTATATTATTCTTATCGTATCAGTCAGGTATTTTATTAGATACCCAAGTTATCTGGATTTTAATTGCCGCTATCTTAGGCTATTTGTGGTTTAATTTTCCTCTTCCTGGTAGGAAACATGCTAAAGTCTTTATGGGTGATGCCGGCAGTATGTTTTTAGGCTTTGCGCTCGTGTGGTTTAGTATTTATCTTTCGCAACCACCGCATCGCGTGGCAAGCCCCACGACTTTTTTATGGATTTTAATCGTCCCTCTATTTGATATCACGGGCGTCATCTGTCGCCGTTTGCTTCACAAAAAATCCCCCATTCGTCCTGACAGAGAACATATCCATCATTTGCTAGAAGCACTGGGATTTTCAAAGTTTTGGACAGTGATTTTTTTGGGACTTATCACACTTATTTTTGGGGGGCTTGCCATTGCAGCGTATCATTATAAAATTAATGCAGGGATTGTGTTTTTAGTATTTTTACTATTGTTTATTGGGTATTTTTTCTTATCTAACCTCATTTGGAAGAAACTGAAAAAATAATATCCCACTACGTCATTCCCAGATGCGCGGGGATGACGAGATAGAATTATTTAATTTCAGACTCTGGCACTAAAAATTTTAATATTTTTTTTACCTCATCGAACGAATAATTCACACAGCCTTGCTCAATACACTGCATTTTCTCTTGGATAATATCCCACGACAATGTCCTCGATTGTGCTTTAAAAATTTTAGGGTTAGCTGTTTGCACCAACGATTCTTTATCATGAAATAATTCTTCATAAAGTTTTTCACCCGGGCGAAGACCCGTATAACGAATTTCAATATCAGCGCCAGGTTCTTTGCCCGATAAGCGAATAATTTGTTCAGCTAAAAAAGTAATCTTAATAGGCTCTCCCATATCTAGCACAAAAATTTCACTCCCCTCTCCTAAAATAGAGGCTTGCAAAATAAGCTGAGAAGCTTCGGGGATTGTCATAAAATAACGCGTAATATCGGGATGCGTCACAGTTAAGGGCCCCCCTGCTTTTAACTGCTTTTGAAAAAGCGGCACCACGCTTCCTGCTGAACCGAGTACATTTCCGAATCGCACGGTCATAAAAGCAGTAGTCGATTGGGCATTGAGATTTTGACAAAATATTTCTGCAATTCGTTTGGTGGTACCCATAATATTGGTGGGATTCACTGCTTTATCGGTTGAGATTAAAATAAATTTTTTCACCTCATACTGGTGTGATAGTTCTGCCAGGATTTTCGTACCAAGAATATTATTTTTCACAGCCACTAACAGCTGATCTTGTAACAAAGGCACATGTTTATAGGCAGCCGCATGAAAAACAATTTCAGGGTGATACAATTTAAAAAGCCGCTCCACTCCCTCTTTATCGGTAATATCTTGCAAATGCGACAAAATAGGAACCAAAGGAAATTGTTCTTTGAGCTGCCGTTCAATTTCATAGAGATTATATTCGGAATGCTCAAAAATGATGAGCGCTTTGGGTGAAAAGCTTGCCAGCTGCCGGCACAGTTCGGAGCCTATTGAGCCGCCGCCACCTGTCACCAGAATTTTCTTGCCTTCAAAATAGTGCTGTAAGTTCGGGGCGTGTAAATCAATCGGTTCTCTTCCCAATAAATCTTCCAGTGAGACTTCCCGTAAATCTGTCATAGAAATTTTACCCGTGGCAAAATCACTTAAACCTGGTAATGTACGATAAGGCACGACTGCTTTTTGGCAAGCCTCTACAATAGCTTGCATGGCTTCTTTTCCCGCACTTGGGATCGCAATTAAAATCTGGCTTATCCCATAGTCTTTCGCAAGATGTGGAATATCTTCTGTTTTTCCCATGACACGAACGCCTAAAATTTCAATCCCCTTTTTTCGCGAATCATCATCGATCAATAAAGCAGGGTAGTATCGTTTTAAATGATCTTTTAAAAGTTCTCGAATTAAAGATTCTCCCGCATATCCCGCACCCACGATCATGACTTTTTCTTTAAATCCTTTGGGTTGATGCAATTCTCTTACTATGCGAAAAGCAAGCCTTGCCCCTCCCAATAAAAAAACAAGCAACAAAGCATATAAAGGTACGATAGAACGCGGCGGCATAACTAAGCCCTGATCAATAATCGCAGATACAAAATAAATTGCCACTAAAATGAGCATGGCTCCTACTAAAGCCGCCTTCACAATTCGCACTAAATCAGGAATAGAGGCAAAACGCCATTGCCCTCGATAAAGCCCGAAAAAACTAAATGCCATACCTTGCAATAAAATGACAAAGGGTAAGTCTCGAACCACGTGGGTCATAAGATAGAGAGGAATATCAGAAAAATTTTGACGTATCCAATACGCTCCAAGCCAGGCAGCTGGAATGGTGAATAGATCAAAAACGATAACAATCACTCTTTTAAAATGAAATTTCATTATTTCATAGCCCTTAATTTTTCGATTTTTTTATATATTATAAACAATAATAAAATTTCTAATAATACAAATATAAAAGTTATTGCAGGCAAAAAATAAGCCTCTATCGCTAATCCAGCAATAATAAAATTTACTGCAATCAATGCATATAAAATCTTTGCATGTGACCATCCTGCTTGATGTAAGCGTTGATAAGCGTGTTTTCGATGCGCCTCATACCATTTCTCCCCCTTTAATAAGCGACGAATTAATGTTGCAGTTGAGTCAAATAAAAATGCTCCATAGAGCATTAACCATAAAACAAAGGGGACTTGATAATATTTTTGTGCAATTAAACCTGAGACTAAAATAACAAATCCTAAAGATGCGCTACCTACATCCCCCATAAAAATCTTAGCTTTAGGACGATTCCATACAAGGAACCCCATTAGTAAAGCAACTAACCCCCACAATAAATGACTTAATTCTATACCTCCATTTAAGTACGTTAACAGCCCCCCCACTCCTAATATAAATATAGCTTCGGTAGCGGCCAGCCCATCCATACCGTCCATAAAATTAAATAAATTGGTCGACCATATAAGTGCTAAAAATAAAAAAATAAAAGTTATTAAGAAAAAATGGATAGAAAAAAAGCCTAATTCCAATATTATATTCCCTAAAAAAATGAGCACTATTATTGAGGCTAAGCTTTGAATACTAAATCGAATTTTAGCTGACAATGTATAATAATCATCTAGATAACTGATAATACTTACTAACAATGTAGGTGCTAAAATTAAAATTATCTGCCATGAGATCTTTTCCATAATTCCGCTTATTAAAACAAAAATGTACCATAACCCAATAAATACTATCCCCGCTCCCCGCGGCGTAGGGATAGTATGGGAAGAACGATGATTAGGATTATCTATCAACCCTTTTTTTAAAGCATATCTTTTAAATATATAACCAAAATAAACAGAAAGTAAAAAAACAGGAAGATATAAAACGGCGATTCTCAAGAAAAATTCCAATAAGATAAAATAAGAATTTTAAAATACAACATGAAAAGTGTCAATCTTTTTTCTCCGATCTTTCGGATATCATCATTTCAACCAGCCCAGACTCTACTGTGTAAGGAGGATTCCAATTAAACACCTTTCTAAATTTAGAAGAATCTACTTGAAGAGAGCCTAACAATCTCGAAATGGCTTTCTTTCGGACAGTTAATACTCCAAAAAATTTAAATAGAAACAAAGGGACGGGAATAAGCCATACTGAAATTTTATACGCTTTAGCTATTTTTTTTATTAAAATCTTAGTAGAAACATCATCATTGTCGCTTAGCAAATAAATATCATTTTTATTAATATTAGATAATATCACTCTCTCTATTGCAGACAGTAGATTTCCAATATAAAGAAAGCTTCTTAATTGATTTAACCTACCAAAAGGTAAAACAGGAATTTTTTTGATAAGTTTCAATAAAGATTGAAAATTCCCTTTTGCTAAAAACCCATATAGCATAGGTAATCTTAATATATCTACCTCAATAGTGCCTTTTTTTGCTTCTTCTAATAATGCGTTTTCAGCTTTTAACTTTGAAATACCGTAGGGCTCATCTGGCATAGCAAAAGTTTCTTCCGTTAAAGGGGCATCTATAGTTAATCGAGCGTTTACAAAAACATTGATAGTACTTAAAAAAATAAATTTTCTAACTTTAGCTATAAGACAAGATTGAAATAAATGAAATGTTCCCTCATAATTAATTTCATTATGATACAATAACGCCTCTTCTTTATTTTCATTTACCCTATGTACTCTGGCTGCTGTATGAATAACTACATCAATTCCTTCTAATACCCTGCTCCAATCTGTTACTTTGTTAATATCAGAAATTTCAACCCACTCAATATCTGAAGATTTTTCTATAGATAATTTTCTTACTGTGCCACGCACAAAATATCCTTTTTTTGAAAAATAATTACATAAGGCTCCTCCAATAAAACCATTAGCCCCTGTAATAAGTATTTTCATTTTAAAAAATCCCCCCCCACTTCATGAAGTAGCGTAATCCAGATTTTATCATAATTAATCTTGCTTTTAATTTTTTATGTGCATCTCGCTGCCATTGATGAATAATTTTCACATTTGGATTATAGACAGACTGGCTGATTTCAAGGGTTCTGCGGCCAATATCAGAGTCTTCATAATAAAGAAAAAAATGTGGATCAAAGCCATTCAGTTCTTTAAAAACGCGGGTACGAAAAAACATAAAACAGCCTGTAGGATTTGGTATATCCCAGATAAAATCATTATAGTTTTTATCTTGCATCTCAAATAGATCAATGGATTTTTGGAATAATCTTCGGATCTGAGTAGGTAAAAACCGAACAAACATCATCCATAAATTCGGATTCTTTTTGCATAAATAATGACGCTCTCCATTTTCGCCAAAAACATTGGGAATGAGTAGTCCTACCTCAGTATGTTTCTCCATAAAATCGATACTTTTTTGTAATGTATCTTCATAAACAAACACATCAGGATTTAAAATAAGATGGTAATCAGAATTTATTTTTTCAAGGACTACATTATTTCCTTTCCCATACCCTAAATTTCCACCTCCATCTAATAATTCAATGTAAATAAAAGAAGGCGGAGACAATGATTCAACAAAAGTCTTTAATTTTTCATGCCAGACTTCATCTGCAGAATTATCTATACAATAAAGCTGAATAAAAAAATCTCCCTGACTTTTAAAAAGATTATCCATTACTTTTTGTAAAGTACAAAAATTGGGTTTATACAGAACCAATCCTATTGATAATCTTATTTCCATAAAACACTCTTATAAGGAATCATCTGCGCTCCAGTCTCAAGCATTGCATGGAAAATACCGCAAAATAGTATTATGCTTAAGAAGAGCCCTATAAAAACAACCCATTTATCAGAAGGTTTTTCTTTGACAATCAAAGCGATAGCTACTGATTGAAAAATAGAAATGAGCATATACACTCTCACCCAAATCACAGAATTTTGATGAAACACCAGTAGTGAAAAAAAGGTTAACAATAAACCCAGTTTTGTAAAAGAAAATAACCATTCATATTGTTTAACCAAGTGATCACGATAATTAATATAAAGATAAGCGCACATAATAAAAACCCCGCAAGCATAAGCAGCAAGGTTAAGTCCTGTATATTCTTTATACTCAAGAAAATGTTGTGCTAAATTCCCTGGCATCAACATCGCTATAAAACCCATAGGAGGGAAAATTATAAAAAACAAACATACAGCCAGAAAAAATAAAAGCCTTTTTTTTGAAAAAACAGCACTATTTTTTTTTATAAAAAAAGCAACCCCCATTAACCCAATATACGCCATTGAGGAAATTTGAAAAAAGGGTGCTAATAAAATTAATAACAGTCCTTTTTTATAGCCCGACAAATAAAAAGTTATACCAAATAAGAAAAAAGAAAGGGCGATACTTTGCCTAACAGTCGCAAAATATAAATATAAAAAATTAAAGCCAATGAAAAACGCTAACACAAACCAATGATTAATTTTTTTAAATTGAATGGTGAAAATATAGAAAGAGAGAGACATTAAAAGGGCGCTGACTAGAAAAAGCACTACAACGCTTCCCCCTAAAAATTTGATTAAATACATTAAAAAGAAGTACCCTGCTTCTATTTGAGTTATAGTTTGAAAATGGGAATAACTTAAAAAAAGATTAGTATTAATATGCACACTATCAAAATACCATTCATAGTTAAACCAATCTGCACCTACGTGAAAACGAAGCCCCCCAAAAACTGCCATCATAAGAAGGATGCCTAAATAAAAACAATAAGATTGTGTTAAGCTTGAAACAGAAGAAAACTTTAACTGGAAAGCCAGGCAAAAAAATGCAGCCAATAAAAATGGGCTGAAATAAAACAAAAAGTTAACGATAAAGATCAAGGTTGTTGAACTCATTTTAAAATACCTTTGTAAGGCAGTAAAAATTTGATTGCCTGTTTTAAAAAGAGAAGTCTATCTTCCTGCAGCCATCTTAGATCTCATGTTCCAGATTTATGGATATGTAAGGTTCTATAATGGGTCAAAGGTAAAATCCAAAGAGGAATTATAACAAAAGACAGAATTAAGGCAAATACAATGCCAAAAAGCCCATAATGTGACAGCCACAGCATAAGCCCAATGGCTATTGCTGCTTGCAAAGGTGTTTGAATTAAAAATATTTTGAGTGTGTTTCTTGCCTGAAGCACCATTGCATAAGTGTCTGTCCACACACGAATAAGACCATATAGCCCAAACACTAACAATAAAGTTACTGGCAACTCAATAGCATCTTGCACTCTAAAGACTTTAACGATAATTCCCCGCATCAAAATCAAGGCTATCGTCATAACTATGATATAAATAATGCCTCCTATGAGGGAATTTCTCAACTCTTTTTGAGCCGCTTTTAAAGTGCTTGCTGTATTTTGAATATATTTTTCAGCAAGCACAGGCCATAAGGCATTTAACACTGCAGCAGAATATCCATAGCTCATCATAATAAAAATGCGATTAACGATATTATAGGTCACCACTTCATGCGCAGAGAGCATCTTCACAATCACAAAGTAATCGATAGCAGTAATCCCATTCCAGCTTAAAGTATACAACCAAAACTGAAAAGCCTTCGGCATTGTTTTTTTTGCAAATGAAATATCGATCTTCCATTCTAAGTGTGTGACTTTGGCTTGATAAAAAGCATGAATGAATCCGATAAACCCTGATATAAATAAAGGAATTATCCAACAATAAATAGCTTCAATTAAATTAACGTTAAGTCCAAAAAAGTGAATGATGCCCATCATCAATAATAAACTACCGTACCCTATATTTTGATAAAAATAGCCCCACCCTCCTTTTTGATAGCCGAAGAAAATTTTATTGGCGATGAGCAAAATATAATAACTGGAATAAATAGCAATAGCCAAGCTAAAATAAAACGAAGGAATTTCATTCCCTAAATGACTAAAAAGCCAGCTGTTTAGAAACCCGCCCAACAGTAAATAAAACACTGATACTATCAGGATCAGTGCAATAATTATTGGGAATATTTTAGATAATAAATAAGCAGGGTCTTCATTTTTTGCTCTGGCTTCTGAAATAGCGTTTTGAAGAGTGCTACCGATACCAAAATCCATCATTGCACACCAAGGAATAAAGCCAGCCGTAATTACCGTAAAAATTGCAAACCCTGTCATGCCCAAACGGTGATAAAAAAAAGGAATAGAAACAAGCTGCCCAATAATGACAATAATGCGAGAAACCCAACCACTGGCTGCGACCCATAAATGAGGAGGGATTTTTTTAAACAACAACCACTGGCTTATATTCAAAAAAACTCCAAAATTATAGATGGCAAGAATACGTAAGTAACGGATTATAGTAGACTTGATAAAATATTGCTACCCGTGTAGAATCTAGGCTTGATTTTCATAACCTTTCTTCATGACTTATTCATTTCGCAATGCTTAAAGAAGATCAAGCCTTAGAGGATAAAAATGCATATGTTAAATAGAAAAATTGCTGTGATTGGACTTGGGTATGTTGGCCTACCTGTCGCTATTTCTTTTGCTAAAAAACATTCTGTGGTTATTGGTTACGATAAAAATAAAATGCGTATCGAAGAGCTTAAAAAGGGTTATGATCGAACTTTAGAATATGATGAAGCAACTCTAAAAAGAACCACTTTACAGTTTACGGATAATTCCGACGATCTATTTTCAGCAGATTTTTATATTGTAGCTGTTCCTACCCCTATTGATGAACATAACATCCCCGATTTAAGTTTAATGTATAAAGCATCTGAAATCATTGGGAAACATCTTAAAAAAGGTGACATTGTAGTATATGAATCTACTGTTTATCCTGGCGTAACAGAAGAAGAGTGTTTGCCTATTCTCGAAAAAATTTCAGGTTTAAAAGGTGGAACGGACTTTACGGTAGGTTATTCTCCTGAACGAATCAATCCAGGAGATAAAGAACACACTTTTGAAAAAATCACTAAAATTGTCGCAGGACAAGATCAAAAAACCTTGGATATTGTTGCTGATGTTTATGGCTCTGTTGTTACTGCGGGTATCTATAAAGCCTCTAGTATTAAAGTCGCTGAGGCCGCTAAAGTCATAGAAAATACACAACGTGATCTCAATATCGCTTTCATGAATGAATTGTCAATCATTTTTGACAAAATGGGAATATCGACAACTGAAGTTATTGATGCTGCAGCAACAAAGTGGAATTTTTTACCTTTTCGCCCAGGCCTTGTTGGAGGCCATTGCATCGGCGTTGATCCTTATTATTTAACCTATAAAGCCCAAGAAATTGGTTATTATCCTGAAGTGATTTTATCTGGTCGAAAGATTAATGACGGCATGGGCGCTTATATTGCCGAGAAAACCCTATTAAAATTGACTGAATTAGGCATTAACATTAAAAATGCTACAGTAGTTATTTTAGGATTAACTTTTAAGGAAAATTGTAACGATATCCGTAATTCTAAAGTCATTGATATTTTTAATACCTTCAAAAAATATCAAATTGAGCCTTTGGTATGTGACCCTTTAGCAGACCCTGTAGAAACCAAGCATGAATATGGAATTGAGTTAACAGATTTTTATAGTTTACCTAAGGCAGATGCTATCATTATTGCTGTTAAACATAAAGAATATCTTGCTTTAAGCAAAGAAGAGTATTTGAAAAAAATAAAAACAAAAGGTATTTTTATGGATGTAAAAAATGTCTTAGATTTTGAAGCATCTTCTAACAACATTCTTATTTGGAAATTATAAGTGATGAAAATTCTTGTTACTGGCGCTGCAGGATTTATCGGTTTTCATCTTTCCAAAGCTTTATTAGAAAAAGGCTATTTGGTTTTTGGCTTAGATAATTTGAATGATTATTATGATGTTAATCTTAAACTGGCACGGTTGGCTATATTAGAAAAATTTGAGAATTTTACATTTCTAAAAAAAGAGTTGGCTTCTCGAGATGAAATAGAGGTAGTGTTCCAAACCTATCCTTTTGATGTCGTCATTAACCTTGCAGCCCAAGCGGGAGTCCGTTATTCTTTAGAAAATCCACACGTTTATATCGACTCTAACATTACAGGCTTTTTAAATATTTTAGAAGGGTGCCGTCATTCTAAAGTAAAAAATCTTATTTTTGCTTCTTCAAGCTCAGTATACGGCGCTAATAAAAAGCAACCTTTTGAAGAAAACCATTCTACTGAACATCCCTTGGCTCTCTATGGAGCTACCAAAAAAGCGAATGAACTAATGGCGCACAGTTATGCTAATCTTTATCAATTGCCTTGTACTGGATTAAGATTCTTCACAGTATACGGCCCGTGGGGCCGACCCGACATGGCGCTCTTTAAATTTACTAAAAATATTTTAGAAGGAAAACCTATAGATGTTTATAATCACGGGCAAATGATTCGAGATTTTACCTATGTTGACGATATTGTAAGCGCCATTATTAAAATGGTTGAAAAACCAGCTAAGCCAGATCCTGATTGGAATGGTTTGTCTCCGGCTTCAGGCTCTAGCTACGCCCCTTATCAAATTTATAATATCGGAAATAGTAATCCTACGGTTTTAATGGAATTTATTGAAGCCATTGAAGAAGCCACAGGGAAAAAAGCTATTATTAATTATATGCCTATGCAAGATGGCGATGTTCCTTCAACGCATGCAGACACCACAAAACTGGCCTATGATTTTGATTTCAAACCCTACACACCTGTCAATGAAGGGATTAAGAAATTTGTAGATTGGTACAAAAGTTATTATAAACTAGGGATAATGGACAAAAGTGCATGGTTTTTTTAGAATAAAGCCTTGAAGAATAAAGAAGAAATAAGGATTTAAAAAAACATGCTAAAAAAAATGCTTAAAATGCGGTTCAATTAAAGTACAGAAATATGGACACCAAAAGGGTCAACAACAGTATCGATGTTCTAGTTGTAAGTATCAATTTAGGATTTATTATCAGAAGACCAAATGGATAAAAGAAGCCTACGAGTCTTACGTAAATCATAAACAAACGCTCAAAGAGTTAAGTGTTATTTATCAAAAATCAAGCCGTACCTTGCGACGTGCTTTTGACAAATTAGCACGTCCCGAAGCCAAAACAGTTTTACCGAAAAACGAAATCAATCTTATTTTCGATGCTACCTTTTTTACGCGAACCGATGGCGTTTTAGTCTTTCGTGCTGAGCAAAAAAATCTGCATTGGCAGTTTATTGAAAGTGAAACTTTAAGAGAAATTGAAGCGGGCTTAAAGACATTAGAAGCCAAAGGTTACCAGTTTAAAAGTTTTACGATAGATGGCCGAAAAGGCGTTATTTTGCTTCTAAAGGCGCTTTATCCCAATGTCCCTGTTCAGCTATGCCACTTTCATCAAGCGCAAATTATTCGCCGTTATACGACTAATAAACCTAAAACCTCATGTGGTCAAGAACTCCATCACTTTATGAAATCTTTAAGCACTTGTGATGAAAAAACATTCACTCAAAACTTTGAAGCCTTAACAAAAAAATATGCTGACTTTCTCAAAGAAAAAAATGAGCAAGGTGAATTTGCTCATCGAAAATTACGTAGTGCTGTGCGCTCTTTGAAATCTAATTTGCCTTATCTCTTTACTTATAAAAACTTCCCTGATTTAAATATTCCTAATACCACCAACTCTTGCGATGGCTCTTTTGCTCACTGGAAGCAGAAACTTAAAATTCATCGAGGACTTAAACAAGAACGTCGTAATAAAATGATCGATTTCCTCTTAAAATCCGACTGAAAAACCATGCACTTTTGTCCATTATCCCAAATTTGACATATTTTATCCTTTTAAAAAA
>JBILMY010000015.1:0-11379 GCA_044375265.1 Gammaproteobacteria bacterium
ACAGTAGAAGAAAAAGTGCGCGAACTTTCGCGCTATATTATCAGTGGTGCAAAAGAAAAAAACCTAAGTAATGAAGCAGCCTATTATCTTCTCGCGGATATTTTCGCCATTACAGATAATAAAAGTATTGGCATCGATCATTTGGTTAAGAAAAAAAGCCTCCACTTGCTAAATGCTTTTTTTATTTTATTAAATAATCAACCTCATGATATTAAAGAAAAATTTAACGATATCTTGGTTGGACAAGATAAAAAAAGAGACCATAATTCTCGCTATCATCTTTTCTCTATTGTTGACCTGTTAAAATATGCTGATGAAAATATATTTTTAGAATTTATGCACTATCTACATAAAAATAATTTGCATTCCAGAATTAATCGCGCGATTACACTCTATTTGGCCGAGGGTTTAAGTGATGACAATATGAATGAAAAAGCAAATATATTACAGCAGATCGTTTATCATCACCCCCACTTAAAAGATGAAACCCCTAAAGAAGATGAAAATAATGTTTACTTAATAGGATTGTTAACTAAAGGCCAAAAAGAAACCCTTCTTACAGAACTCGATAAAAAAAGACTGGAAACACTGCGAAAACTCTTAAAAAACAGTTTATGGGTTAATAAGTTACTACCTTGCCCTTTTTGATCCTGGTATAATACAATCTAAAGCCATGAAATTCAAAGGGAAAAACGAACCATGAAACCCTCGATTTTAATGTTTGATTTAGGGGTTGTGATTATCGACATCGACAATCTTCGTGCTTTTGAACAGATTGTCAAAGCAGGCGCGAAACCATCGGCTACGCTTTTTTCGCGTGAAAATGCGCATTGCATTGCTTATGAAACAGGCAAAATATCGGCCCAGGATTTTTTAAAGGCCACGCAGCAATCGCTTGAAAATTCTTTGGATCTCGCCCACATTGAATCTGCCTGGCGCTCTGTGATTGTGGATATTCCTGAATGGAAAATCAATTTTCTTAAACAGTTAAAAAAACAGTATCGTTTAATTGTGCTGAGCAACACTAATGATTTGCATGTCGATGAAATTGAAAAAATATATTCACAAAAAAATTCGGGTAAATTTACTGACCTTTTTGATGAAGTGTATTTTTCTCATGAAGTCGGTTATTTCAAACCTCAGCCTGAAATTTACGAAGCAGTATTGGCAGCAGAAAAAATACCCGCGCCAGAGATTTTATTTTTTGACGATTTAGAAGCCAATATTGATGCCGCGCACGCACAAGGTTTTCAAACGTTTCATGTGACCTCGGATGAGGGGTTAAAGAGGAAATTAATGGAATTATAGCGCATTTCACTTCTCCCCTTGAGGGAGAAGTCGAGCAAACCGCAGGTTTGCGAGGATGAGGGGTACTTACTAAATTATTTTCATTACCCCTCACCCTGCGCTTGCAGCGCAGACCTCTCCCGCAAGGGGAGAGGTGATACTAGCTCAACAATTTCTGCCCTTTCTCAAAACTCTCTAGAATTTTATTTTTTTCATCGAATGGCGGTGCGCTTAGCACATAATCACTGACATCCTGCCCCTGCGGGGGACGGCCCACACCGATACGCAGTCGATAAAAATCAGGGCTTCCTACGCATTCAATGATACTGCGAAGTCCATTATGGCCCGCATGACCACCGCCTTTTTTAAGACGAATATCGCCTACAGCCAAATCAATTTCATCGTGGACAATACACATCTCTTCGACAGAGATTTTATAAAAATCGATGAGGGCTTTGACGGATTCGCCACTGAGATTCATATAGGTTTGAGGTAAGAGCACAAAAGCAGGAGAATCATTCAAAGTTGTTTTCGCAAATAATCCTTTAAATTTTTCTTGATACGATAAGTTTGGAAATAAATTCTCAATAAACCACTGCCCGGCATTGTGCCGCGTGGCTTCGTATTTTTTGCCGGGATTACAAAGGCCAATGAATAATTTAATGGATGACGACATACACACCCCTCACCCTGCCCAGCGGGCAGACCTCTCCCGCAAGGGGAGAGGTGATGGCAATCTTATTTCTTCGCCTCAGCAGAAGTTGCTTCAGCTTCTTCTTTCTGATTTGCTGCCGGCACCTCAGGATTAAAGTCTGCAGCGACTGGCGCTTCCACTTCAAGCTGCGGAGCAACGATACTGGCGATCGGATGGTCATGCGCTTCATCTTCTACCGCATGGGCAAGCTCTACCCCTTTAGGCAGTTTCACTTCGCTCAAATGCATCACTGAATCCAAATGCATTCCAGAAATATCCACTTCAATATATTCAGGTAAATCGCTTGGTAAGCATTTGATATCAAGCTCGACAATATTTTTATTCAAAATACCTTTTTGAACAGTCAAGCCTTCACAATCTTCTTCACCAATAAAGTGAACAGGAATAAGCATATGCAGTTTTTCATTCGCATCAACGCGTTGAAAATCCACATGTAAAATAATGGGTTTGTAAGCATGCTGCTGTAAATCACGTAAAATCACTTTTTCTTTTTTTCCGGCAATATCTAAAGTAATGATGCTCGAGAAAAAAGATTCATGACGGGCAGATTTGATAAGTTCATTGTGGCTGAGTGAAAGAGAGCTTGCCGGTTTTTTCGCGCCATATAACACACCAGGAACCTGGTCTATTTTACGAAGGCGGCGGCTCGCACCTCTTCCCGCATCAGTCCGACTTTTCGCATTCAGCGTAAAATGTTCTGACATAATGGGAAGTCTCCAAGATAAATAAAATTTTTATTACCGCTCTTTTCCGCGACCAGAAAAGAGAAGGGGAGTGATTATAGCATAAGTTGAGAGGAAGGAGAAATAAATTGACAGCTTTTCGTCTCTCCCCTTGCGGCAAAAATTCCCCTCCAGAGGAGGGGTGCCCGAAGGGTGGGGTGGTTGAAAAATAGAGATAATCAGAAAATATCAACCACCCCGTCAGGCTTCGCCTGCCACCCCTCCTCTGGAGGGGAATTTTTTACCACCCTTGACAAGCGATCTATTTTTAAATTAAAATTAATTTCTTTTTAAGATCGTTATGTCAGATACTCTTTTTTCAGTCCAACACTGCCAACTCTACCATACTGTAGCTGATGAACCCATCGAGCTCTTTGCGGCGCTGCAAACCCGAGAACCTTTTTTTTATACTGCCAAAGCCTATAATTCCTTCGAGGCGCAAAAAGCTTTGGAAAATTTTAACCTGGATACTTCATTGCCGTGGTTCGTACAGTGTGATGAAAGCAATAAATCCATGCGCGCGTTGCTTCACTGTCTTCAACCCAATACCCTTCAGTATGTCACGCATTTTTTGGAAAAATCTATTTTAACTAGCTTGCCTGCTGTATGGATCTGCATTGATAAAGAAGCGCTTGCTGCCGTTACTGTGAATAAAAAAATAGAGAACAGCTTATCTTTTAAACAAATTGAAACGCCTATAGCTGAGTTATGTAAACAATTAGAAAAAAACCCACCTGATACACTGTTATCGATTGCAGCTGATCCAAATGATTATCATCACCTGACCCGAAAACTCCAGTGCGAAAAGTGCTATCTTCCGCATCTTTTACCTTTATCTTCCGAGGTTTTATTTCTACTGGCCTTGGCTTACTGCATCGGTGAAAATACTTTATTTCCTGACATTTCTCGAAAAACGATTCTTCAATTATCTTCAACCTTATTAGAAATCACATGAACAATACTGCCTTATCTTTTATTCCTACTGATGATGAAACACTGTCTTTAGTATTTGGTCATACATCTATTTCACTCCACCGCGAAGGCAAAATCACTTTTGCGGTAGGTAATACCCAATGCACTTTATTGCCGGATAAAATTTGTTTACACACTGATAAAGCGAAGATAGAAATCAGTGATGAAAAAATTTCTATTGAAGGCGAAACCATACTTCAACACAGTCATAAAAATATGATCTTTAAAACGCAGAAAGCGTTTGCGTTTGAGTTGGAATAATTACTTCGTAGTCGTCACCCCCGCGAAAGCGGGGGTCCAGTGGGCCCATGGATTCCCGCTTTCGCGGGAATGACGGAACCCCCAATAAAAATTTCTACATTCCCACAAAAGCACTGACAAAACCGAAGATCGCAGTGACAGCAAATAAAATGCCGACCACCCACGCATACGTTCCTTTTAAGCGATATTTCTCTGGCAAGCGACGCGCCAGTAAAAATAAAAAGAGTAAGACCAGCGGTAAAAGTATCGCATTCATCACTTCCACGGCCACACTGATTTTGACTAAATTAATCGAAGAGTTGACGATAATACCACTGATAATTAAACCCACAATGTAAATGGTATAAAATCCTTTGGCCTCTTTTGGATGATCGCTTAAGGAACGTTTAAAACCCAAAACTTCGGACAGTCCCCAAGCCGCTGTGAGTGACACCACAATGGCGGCCACAAAGGCAGCGCCGAGCATACCCATCGCAAATAAAATATTACCTGTTATTTTCCCTAAAGAGGGCGTTAATGCTGCTGCAATATCATGCACGGTATTTAAAGAGGTCATGCCTTTGCCATGGGCACCTAACACCGCTGCTGTGGTAATAAGGACTGCCGCCATAATACATTGCGTGATCACAGCGCCAATCGCCGTATCAATACGGCCCACTTTTAAATGCATCAGAGAAAGCGGTTTATCCACCACAGCAGATTGCTGATAAAAAATCATCCAAGGCATGATCACGGCCCCGATAGTGGCTGCCGACAAATAAAGATAGTTGGGGTCGGTTAATGAAATGGCATGTACATCTTGAAGGATATGAGTCATGGACGGTTTTGAAGCAATGGCCACCCAAATAAAAACGAGTTCAAATAAACCTAAAAAAATGGCCACTCTTTCAACGCGGCGATAGCTGCTCGTTAATACAATGACGCTTAAAAAAATAATGGTAATGAAAAGACTGACGGATTTGGGAATACCAAATAATAAACCTACGCCTGCGATGCCTGAAAATTCACTGACCATGGCGCCCAAACAAGCCAGCATGAGCGCGCTCACCGAGAGCCACGCCCAACCTTTTCCAAATTCAGATTTAATGAGTTCACCATGCCCTTTGCCGGTAATGATCCCCATGCGTAAGGCCAATTCTTGCGCAATAAATAAGATGGGAATTAAAATAAATTGAAGCGGCAATAAACGATAGCCTAAACTTGCCCCGCTTTGCGCAGCAGTAATAATGCTACCAGCGTCCGTATCTGCCAGCATGACCACGATACCGGGGCCTGCAATCAAGAAAAATAATTTAAGTCGAGAGCGAAAACTCATGGTTGATGTTTCTTACCAATTTTAGGTTCTGTTTTATTAAGTAGCCGAGAAATATTTCCACGATGCTTTACTAACACCACAACGCAAAGAACTGCCACGGGGAAAAAATATTCCTGCGCAGCAAAGAAAATGACGTACACGGGTAAGAGTAGGGTACTGAGAATAGACGCCAGTGAAGAGTATTTGGAAATAAAGGCCACGAGTAGCCAGGTTATGGCAAACAATCCACCCAGTAAGGGAGACAGCGCCATCACAGCGCCGAGCATTGTCGCAACACCTTTGCCGCCTTGAAAACGAAAGAATACGGGGAAAATATGACCCAATACCACCGCAAGGGCCATGATACCAAGCGTGAAGGGTGTGCGCGCCAAAAGAATGCCTAACACCACAGCCAGCGTGCCTTTTAACACATCACAAAGCATCACCAAGATTGCAATTTTTTTACCAGCGAATCTCAGCACATTCGTTGCCCCCGGATTATGAGAACCTGCATGGCGAGGATCGGGTAAGCCTAAGATCTTACAAATAATAATAGCGAAATTGAGGGAGCCTAAAAGATAAGCGATGAGAATTAAAAATAAGGATAAAAGCATAAATCCATCATAACAAAATTTTGCTTAAAAAAAAAGAGAGCCCATAAACAAGAAGAGACCCGATAAATCGCGTCTCTTCTTGTTTATCAGTAAAAATTAAAAGTGATAAGTCACGCCTAATCCAATCATTTGCAAGGCAGGAATATAGCCATAATTGTTGCGATCAGCATTCTCATAAGATTGAGTACTAAAATAATCAAGACTCACATGTAAGCCTTGTACCATGGGCAGCGCATAATCCGCACCTAAGCCATAAGCAAAGACAGTGCCGCTGGTGGTTTGCGTGCCAGAAAAACTTCCTGAGGTAACCTCGCCGGTAGCGTTATTTGTAGTGACATAACTTGAACTCCCAGTACTATTTTCACTCAGCATCGCCATACCGGCTTTCGCATAAACCGAAACCCCCTGTAATTTAGGGGTAAGTTGCGCTAAGGGTAAGTGGCCAACCAGCATTGCATCAAAACCTGTGACGCGCTCTACGAAATTCACACTATTAAAGGTTGTTTGATCGATAATATTAACGTTTTCACCATTGGCTGCAATTTCAAATTGCCCTGTGCTTAAATAGCCAAGCTCTACGCCAAAATAAGTATTGATGTTATAGCCCACAAAAAAATTAGCACCAAACACATTGGTGACCTTGCTTTGGCTTCCGCCAATAGCAATTTCATCTAATGATGTATTGTAAATACTCGATTGGGTTAAATCACCCGTCACAGAACCCAGCGAAAGCCCAGCGTAATAACCGGAATTCACAGGGCCTGCGAAAGCTTGAAAAGCTAATAAAGCGCCCACTGAAGTCAGTGCTAAAAGTTTTTTTATCATATAAAACACCTTAAAAATTAAGTAATGAGCGTTGATTATAACAAAGCTTTACAATAAAAAAAACCCTTCATATGAAGGGTTTTTGGGAGTACAGCGATTTGCCTAGAAACGATAATTCGCGCCTAAACCAATCATTTGCATTGCAGGAATGTAACCATAGTTGGTCGTACTGTTATTTTCATACGATGCTGTTGACAGGTAATCAAGGCTCACATGTAACCCTTGAACCATCGGCAAGGCATAATCAACACCTAAGCCATAAGCGAAAACAGTGCCTTTGGTGGTTTGAGTATTAGATAAGTTAGTAGGAATTCCAGTAGGCTCTCCTGTGGTGTTAAGAGTAGTTACCGAGTTTATATCAAGAGTAGAACTTGCATTTAGCATTGCAGCCCCTAATTTAGCATAAGCCGACCAGCCTTGTAATGTTGGTGCAAAAAGCGTGAAAGGTAAATGCCCCACGACCATCGTATCAAAACCTGTAGTGCTTTGAGATAGGCTGTATGAAGCAGTAGTAGTTTCATCTGTTGTAGGATAAGCAGTATTTACCGCATTACCCACATATTTAAGCTTTCCTACACTTAAATAGCCGACTTCTACACCGACATAAGTATTGATGTTGTAACCAAAAAACAAATTGCCGCCAAACACATTGGTGGTATTGGTGTTAGATTGCTCTCCACCGAAACTTGATAACGCATTACTGTAAGTAGTCGATTTACTTAAATCTCCTGTCACGGAACCTAATGAAACCCCAGCATAATAACCAGAATCCACAGGACCTGCAAAGGCTGTAGAAGCTGCAAGGGCAGCGGCGCACGCAATAAGGGTTGTTTTTTTCATCATGAATAATTCCTCAAAAAAAGTGGATGAGGCTTTAATGTACAAAAGACAATTTGTTTTGTCAAGTATGATAATTTATAATCACAAGGTTCCAAAACCACCCTGTCAGGCTTCGCCTGCCACCACTCCATAACATGGGAATTTTAATAGGCGTTTATATGTACGAAAGACTTCAAGCTATTTTCACCGCCCTTCATTTGTCGCAAGAAAAAATGACCCTTCAAAAATTTGTGGATTTTATCACGCTCTTACAAAAATGGAGCAAAGTGCATAATCTCACTGCGCTCAGCAATACCGAAGATATTTTAACCAAGCACATTGCCGACAGTTTATCTATTCACTCTTATATTAAAGGCGATCGTATCATTGACGTTGGTACAGGCGCGGGATTTCCGGGTATTCCTCTCGCCCTTATTTTTCCTGAAAAATCATTTACGCTACTAGATAGCGATCGCAAAAAAATTGGTTTTTTAATCGAAGTCAAAAGAGTGTTGCAATTACCGAACGTTAGGCTCATCAACCAGCGCGCAGAAGACTTTCATCCTGAAGCCTTATTTGATATAGTAGTGACCCGCGCAGTCAGCTCTTTACCCAATATTATAGAGTGCACAGCGCATTTATTAAACCCTGAAGGAGTTTGTGTCGCCATGAAAGCGCAAATCAATGAGAGCGAGAAAAAACTACCCGTAGCCTTTCAACTCAAAGAATGGAATCCTATTATTGTTCCTGGCCTTGAGGCCGAACGATCAGTTGCGATCATTAGTCATGTCTAATCCTGTCATCATTGCGGTAGTTAATCAAAAAGGCGGCGTCGGAAAAACGACAACCGCCGTGAATTTGGCGGCCGCTTTAATTGCTACACAACGCAGCGCTTTACTCGTTGATTTAGATCCGCAAGGCAATGCCACCACCGGCAGCGGCGTGGATAAATTCAGTTTGGAAAAAACCATTGGCGAAGTGCTTCTTGCAGAAGCCACCGTTAACGAAATACTTATCACCGATCTCGCACACGGTTACGATTTACTGCCCGCAAGCCGAGATCTTACTGCCGCAGAAGTGGGACTCTTGGAAATGGAAGACAAAGAAACCCGTCTCAAACAAGCCCTCAGCTCGCTTACAAAAAATTATGATTTTATCATCATCGATTGTCCGCCTTCTTTAAGCATGCTCACCTTAGTTGCGCTCATGGCCGCCACGCACGTACTCATTCCCATGCAATGTGAATATTACGCGCTCGAAGGCCTCACTGCGTTACTCTCTACCATCGATCAAATGAAACAGTTAAATACTGAATTAAAAATCGAAGGCATTGTGCGCACGCTCTATGATCCGCGCAATCGCTTAACCCGCGATGTGGAAAAAGAATTGTTTTCACATTTTGATGCGCTTGTGTATGATACCGTGATCCCACGTAATGTTCGCCTTGCCGAAGCACCAAGTTATGGGCAACCCATTTTGCAATATGACAAACAGTCACAAGGTGCGGCTGCGTATTTATCACTTGCTGCGGAACTGGTGAGGCGTGTGGAAGGAAATATTAACCCCCCCTTAACAAGGGGGGAAATCAGCGCAGCTGATGGGGGGATTTTTAAAAGCACGCCTTAAATAAATCCCCCAGTCGACTAACGTCGACAGCCCCCTTGTTAAGGGGGCCTAAATACATAGGAAAAATAATGACGAATAATAAACAACGCGGCCTGGGCCGTGATTTAGAAGCCCTGTTAAAAAAAGGACGGCTGGCTTCAACAACATCTGAAACTATTGCCCGCAGTAGCTTTGAAACTGCGCCAGCCGGTGATTCTGCTTTGCAAAAAATTGCCTTGACTACGCTGATTCCAGGTCGCTATCAGCCGCGCCGTCATTTTGATGAAGAGGCGTTACAAGAACTTTCTGAATCAATCAAAGAACAGGGCATTATTCAACCCCTTATCGTGCGCCCCATCAGCGCTGATCGCTATGAAATTATTGCGGGCGAGCGCCGATTTCGTGCAGCACAAATGGCGGGCTTAAGTGAAGTGCCCGCGGTGGTGCAATCTATTAACGATCAAACCGCCAGCGCTTTTTCGCTGATTGAAAATGTGCAGCGCGAAGATTTAAGCGTGATGGAAATTGCCTACGCCTACGATCGCTTAACGCGTGAATTTGAACTCACGCATGATGCACTGTCGCAACTCCTCGGTAAACCCCGCGTATCGATCAGCCAATATTTGCGCCTCCTCCATTTACTGCCGGAAGTCAAAGCCTTTTTAGAACACGGTGATATGGATGTCGGGCATGCCAAGGCCTTACTCGCCTTATCAGGTGAAGATCAAGTGGCTGCGGCAAAAATAGTGGTGGACAAAAGTTTATCGGTACGTGAAACAGAAAAGTTAGTCAAAGATTGGAACAAGCCCAAAAAATCTTCAGTATCAGCTAAAAAATCCGATCCCGACATTCACCGTTTAGAAGAAAAATTATCTGAAATATTGGGCACAAAAATAGAAGTGAAATCACTCTCGCCCAGCAAAGGCCAGCTCACGATTCATTACAGCAGTCTAGAAAGATTGCAGGATGTTTTGGAAAAACTGGGTTATCCGTCTGAACTGTGATTATTTTTTACCTTCGTCATTCCCGCGCAGGCGGGAATCCATAAAGCTTTCATGCTTGTGATAAGTTAATTATTATTCTGTAGAGAATCGTTGCGTATCTCGATACTCCCCCCCCCTTGTAAGTTAGTTACGATTAATTGATACATATTTTCACCTTTTTATTATTATAAATTATTTGAGGCGCTTACTATACGCAAACAGTCTTAAGTCAATATTAATTTTTTGAAGTAAGATTAAACTTAATTCTCATAATTTATCAATTCACTTGGACAAGTAATCATCTGCTCACAAGTATCGCACTTAAAGGGGTGAAATGGACTAGGAACTGTTACAACCTTATCACAATATTTATGTTTAATAGGCAAAGTGGTAGGGTCAACAAAGGGATCTATAGGCCTTGCTTTTGGCGTCCTTTGAAGAAAGCTAAAAAATGGCTTTTTTGGACTCATTGGTTTTGCTGGGGTTCGTGGTTTTACGGGCATTCCCCGAGCATCCACCGCATTAACTATTTCAAAATCTACTTCATCAGATGTAATATTTGATGGTGCAACAAATGGCTGTTTTTTATTACAATGCCGACATATTGGTTTGCTTTGAGGTTGCTGTTGCATATGCCACGCACTTCTATATAAACCAAATTTTCCGCAATTTACACATTGATATTTACATTGGTCGCAATAGAATCCCTGCAGTTCCAAATTCATACCACTATAAATACGTGCATTATTATTACAGCCAACAATATGACATTTTGTATAAGTTTCTGTTACGGGTCTAGGTATATCTTTAGGATAAAAGTAACTCATCTGGTGTATTTTCCATATATTGTAATAATGTAAGTATACTCGAAAAACATTAGGCGATTATTAATTTTTATATGAGACGCGATAAATCGCGTCTCTACAAAATATTTATTACCCCTCACCCTGCGCTCTCGCACAGAGATCGAACATAAGAACCTGCCCCAGCGAAAGCTGGGGGAAGAGGTGAGTAACAAATAAACATAGTTAATCTGCTGAATCTGTTTAATCAAGGTTCAAGACAGTGTATAATATCACCCTTATGTCAAACACAGCCCCAAAAGTCGGATTCGTTAGCCTCGGTTGCCCAAAGGCGCTGGTCGATTCTGAGCGCATTTTAACGCAGCTTCGCGCTGAAGGTTATGAAATATCAAACAACTATCAAGATGCCGGCGTTGTGGTTGTCAATACTTGTGGCTTTATTGAAAGCGCCGTGGAAGAATCCTTCGATGCCATCGGCG
>JBILMY010000166.1:0-3152 GCA_044375265.1 Gammaproteobacteria bacterium
ATTGGTGCAGCTTCTCATGAGTTATGCTTTATCATTAACCAATGAGGGCAGTCAGTTACTTCATTTTAGTGAGGCGCTTCTTATTATGCCAATATTACTTCTGCTCAGTTTGCTATGGAGCTTTCGAACATGAATGCAATAGCTATTGTGGGCCCGACAACTTTAGGGGCACAAACTTTATTGCGAATTTTTGAAGAGAAAAATTATCCCATTGAAAAATTATACTTATTGGGTGAGGAAGATATTAGCGATCAATTTATTTTTTTTAAAGAAAAAAAACATTCCATTTCCTCTGTACATCGCTTTGATTTTTCGACAGTGAGTGTCGTCATTTTTTTTGCAGGCAATGCGATTTCAGAAGCCTATGTGGAGATAGCCCGCAAAGCAGGGTGCTTGGTCATTGATAATAGTTCAGCATTTCGCTTTGAGCCGGGAAATCCGCTGATTATTCCTGAAGTGAATCCTGAAGCCTTTCCAAAAGATTATCAGGGGACTTTGCTCTGTAATCCCAATTGCACGACGATTCAGCTTTTATTACCGCTTGCGCCTATTATAAAAACAGTGGGCATTGAATGGGTCGATGTGGCGACGTATCAATCGGTTTCTGGCAGCGGGCAGGCGGCGATTGACGCATTGAAAAAAGAGATGGCAGAGTTTTCACTTGTTGGCGTCACCCCCGCGAAGGCGGGGGTCCATAAAGCATTGCAAAGCTCTATGGATTCCCGCCTGCGCGGGAATGACGAGGATAAACTAATGTACTACCCCCTGCGCGGGAATGACGAGGATAAACTAATGTACTACCCCCACCCCATCGCTGCCAATCTCTTTCCCCACATCGATGATTTTATGGCGTCAGGTTATACCAAGGAAGAATACAAAATGATGATTGAGAGCCAAAAAATTTTACAAAATGATGCCTTCATTGTGAACGCCACCTGTGTTCGTGTGCCTGTATTTTACGGACACTCGGAAGCCGTGAGTTTTCGAGTGCATGAAAAAATAAGTCTTGAAAAGCTGCGTGCAATCATTGAAAAAGCAAGTGGCGTGGTTTTATTGGAAAATAATGGCTATGCCATGCCCATAGATATTAAAGGTAGGGATGAAGTGTTTGTAGGGCGCTTGCGACAACATCCTTCCGATCCTTTTATGTTCAGTTTTTGGAGTGTCTGTGATAATTTACGCAAAGGCGCCGCGCTTAATATTTTTCAGATGATAGGGCATTATTTCTGATTTATTGCAGCGCCGCTTTTAAGCGTTCCGTATCCGTTTTTAGGATAGGGGTAATATAGCTAGGGGTATCTCCGGGGAAGAAGCTATCGCAGCTGAGCAAGTAGATTTTTTTATAGCCGTTATTATGCAGCTGCTCTGCCAATAGTAAGCCTGTGGTATTCGCATTGGTAAAACGGTTGTCTAGAAAAATTTTAGCTTCTTTAGAATAATGATGCATTTCTTTTAAAAATTGCTTTGGGTCTTCGTAATATTTAACGGGTTTGTTTTTTAAATAACAAATCTGCGCAAGTTCAAAAAAATTGGGATCATCGTCCACAAATACGTAATTGATTTCTTCTGTTGTTTGCGGTTCAGCTGAAATTACTTGTATGGGGATATCCGAAGCCAGCTGCTTAGGTAAAATTTTGGTATGACATAACAGGGATTTATCTTGTATTTCTGGATTGGCATAGTGACTTGTGACCAAGAGAGAATTATTTTTAGGAAAAGCAGCAATAATATCAAGGCCATTATAGTTTTGCTTTAACAGCTCATAATCAGTCAAAAGAAAAACTTTTGCCTTATCACTTTCAGGTAAGTTATTGATAAAGGCTAGCGTATCTGTCGCTTGTGTAAAATGGTGTATTTTTATCAGAGGATATTGGACAAGCAACTCTTTTAGATGACTGTCCCAAGCGGTGTGAATAGACTTATCATCATCGAGAATGACAATAATATTATCAGGAGTTAAAATAATTTTTTCTGCCATCCATGCAGGCGTTGCAACCCGAGGAAAAGTTAAAGTAACCGTTGTTCCAGCATCTACAGTAGAGTCAATACTAAATTGGCCTTTATATTGAGCAACCATCTGTCTGACTTGCGTTAAACCGATACCATGACCGTCAGTTTTCCCTTGAGTGATGGACGTATTTTGTCGAATCTTATTGAGCACTTCAATCGGTATTCCTTTTCCATTATCCGCAATTTTAAGGCTGAGTTCTTTTTCGGTTGCATCGACAGTTAATAGGATTTTTTTATCTGCACCTGCTAAGGCTTCTACGGCATTATTAATGATATTGGATACTGCACGCTTTAATGCAGTTGAATCAAGATGAATGAAAGCAAAGAGAGCCGCTTGGCTGAATTCATGTGTCAATTGAATATGGGGATATTGATATTTTTTAGCCGTGATGAGCTCTAAAAGTAATGAAGAAACAAGGATAGCTTGAGCGGATTCTGTTTCAAGGTTCGATTCATTTTTATATTGATTTAAGAGATTATTGGCAATGTCTTCAATGGTTGTGATAGCCTGCCGAATAGCAAGCCGCTCTTTTTCAGGAATATCTTCAGAAGCTTTCATCAGCATCAATAAACTGGCTAAAGGAGAGCGGATATCATGGGCAACTTGGCTTGCGATTTGTTGAAATTTTGCCTGAGTTTCTACAATTAATTTATGGGTTTTATTTTCAAATTCTAATTGTTCATTTTTAATTCGTAATTGTTCTGCTTCTTTTTGTGCGGTAATTTCCATAGAGGATCCCACAATTCCAATGACTCGCCCTTCATCATCATAAAGCGGTGCTTTAACGGAAGAAAAGCACTTCACCTCTTTAGTGGTAACATCTTCAATCCATTCTTCTTGAGAAAGAATTTCTTCTCTTTTAATTACTTCAGTATTATGCTCTAAAATATGATCGGCAATTTCTTTTTTATAAAAAGCATAAGGCTTTTTTCCAATAATATCACGCGTCGTTCCAATGGCTTTTAAACAAAGTTCATTAATGCCTAATACTACGCCACTTTTATCCATCCAATAAAATGGCGTCGGGAGAATAGGTTCAACCGTTTCAAGTGCTCTAAATATTCTGCTGGAATTGTTAGTGAGATCATTTTGGAGATACTCCAATTTTCTCTTAACTTTTGTAATTTCGAGTTTTTTAAAG
>JBILMY010000167.1:0-3105 GCA_044375265.1 Gammaproteobacteria bacterium
AATAATAAAATACCAGAGGTTAATAAGCCAAGGGTAAGACCTTCCCAAATACCTAAAGGACCTTCATGAAAGCCAAAAGAGAATAAAAAGGCACTACCAATGCCGATAACCCAATAACTGCCTAAACCGAGGAGCATGGGAACCAGCGTATCTTTAATACCGCGTAAGAGGCCCCCTGAAATAATTTGAAGGGAATCACAGAATTGGAAAAAGACAGCGATATGAAAAAAGAGCATGATAGCGGATAAAAAAACAGGATTATTTTCTTGGCTAAAGACAGCCATTAAAGAAAAAGGGAAATAATGAAATAATATGGCAAAAATAAGGGAATACAGCAAAGCTAAGAAAAGACTGGCCAGTGCCAAGGGTTTAATATTCTCTTTTCGGCCGCTGCCCATTTCATAAGAGAGCATCAAGGTGCTCGCTTGTGCAAGGCCGAAGATTATCATGAAAGAAATTTCTACCCATTGAATCACAATTTGATGCGCGGCTAAAATATAGATCCCGTAATGCGCCATCATGAGGGCACTCACTGCAAATAATCCTGCTTCAAAAAGGGTAATAAGCCCAATGGGGAATCCCAGCGATAACATTTTTTTAAAGAGATCAATACTCGGTGGCTCAAAAGGCCAAGATAAAAAATCACGAAAATAAGGTTCTTTGGAGAGCATAAAAACAAGGGAAAAGAGAAGAATCCATTCAGAAATACCAGTAGCAAGCCCAATGCAAAACATAGGATCAGCCACATTTTGTTGTATAAAAAGTTTATCCAGGAGCGCGTTGCTGAGAATACCCAGCACCATTGCAATAACAATATAATGGGTTTTTTTCATGACGCTGCAATAATCGCGCAGCACAAAAAACGCAAGGAAAGGAGGAATGCCCCAAATAAATCCCTCTGAAAAATTTTTGGAAAGGGCAACAATGCTGGGGTCAGTATGAATAAATCTGAAAAAATAAGGCATGCCGTAAGCTGTCAAAAGCGCAATGGGGAGTAAAGCCAAGGCAAAATAAATGCCTTGCTGAAAAATACGTTTCATGTCATGCTTATTTTTGCGCCCCAGTGCGTGAGAAAGTTCAATACCAATAGCGCTTAAAAGGCCGATAAAAATAACGGCAATGGTAATAAAGTTAATCCAATATAAAGTGCCTGCGCTTAAAGCGGCTTTTGAAATGTGGCCGAAAAAGTAAGTGTTAACAATTTGCTGCCCAATTTGGAGCAGCAAGGAAAATGACAGCGGTAATGAAAAGCGAAGGAGTTTGAGGAGCATGGTTTTAAATTCCCCTCCAGAGGAGGGGTACCCGCAGGGCGGGGTGGTTGATAAAAGCAAAAATAAAATGCTTTGGTTTTTTTAAAATATTACTAAGCATAATCTACATAATTTTTGTCATTCAAGTTTACACAAATTCAACCACCCCGTCAGGCTACGCCTGCCACCCCTCCTCTGGAGGGGAATTACTGCTGTGGTTCAAAACTGTAACCTCTCCAGCACCGGCTTATTCGCAGGCGGGAAAGTATAATCCGATAAAGACTCAATGGAAACCCATGCAGTTTCTTGCGATTCGGCGCCATGCGCCATGCCTTCAAACTCCATGACTTCATAAAAGAAAAGATGCAGCGTTCTTTCGGTATCACTGTGAATGGCTTCGCATAAAAAAGTAGAGGCTTTGAGAATAATGCCTATTTCTTCATGGAGCTCGCGTGCCAAAGCTTCTTCGTGCGTTTCGCCGACTTCTATTTTCCCCCCGGGAAATTCCCAATAACACGGGTAAGTCGTGTGTAGGGGGCGCTTAGCAATAAAGACTTTATCTTCTTTATCTCGGACAACACCCACAACAACCGTTACATAAGGGATCAGTGTATTATAATTTTCCATGACAATTTTTATATTTTTTACCGCTGCCGCAATCGCAAGGATCGTTACGGCCGATTTTTTTAGAGAGTGCTTGTTTTGGACCTTCTGCAGAGGTTTCTGCTTGACTGTTACCTTCATGTTGAAATTGTAACTGTTCCAGTTTTTTCGCTTGCGCAGCTTCTAGGGCTTCCACTTCTTCTTTGGCGACAAATTCAGCGCGGCTTAAAATACTCACGACTTGATATTTAATTTTATCCAGCATATCGCGAAATAATGTAAAGGATTCTTTTTTATATTCTTGTTTCGGATTTTTTTGCGCATAACCACGCCAGCCTATACCTTGGCGCAAGCGGTCCATCGCAGATAAATGTTCGCGCCAATGCGTATCAACATTTTGCAGCATCATGGATTTTTCAAATTCACGCATGACTGCAGCGCCGACTTTAGTTTCTTTTTCTGTATAAGCTGCATTAAATGAAGTTTCAATACGCTCAAAGAGTTGCGCATCAGTTAAAGATTCTTCTTGAGACAGCCACTGACCCAGCGGGAGCGCCACATTAAATTCTTCTTTTAAACTTTGCTCAAGATTTTTAATATCCCATTGTTCTTCAAAACTGTCTTCGGGAATATGGCTGCGAAAGAGGGTAGTGAGGACAGATTTTTGCATATCTTTTATAGTGGCTGATAAATCACTTGTGCCTAAGAGGTCATCACGTTCGCTATAAATCACACGGCGCTGCTCAGAGGCGACATCATCATATTCTAATAATTGCTTACGAATATCAAAATGATGGCCTTCGACTTTACGCTGTGCATTTTCCACCGCTTTACTGATCCAGGGATGTTCAATCGATTCACCTTCTTTCATACCGAGGCGTTTCATGAGACCTGCCATTTTATCGGAAGCAAAAATACGCATGAGGGGATCTTCAAGCGATAAATAAAAACGTGAACTACCCGGGTCGCCTTGGCGTCCCGCGCGTCCTCGAAGCTGATTATCGATACGGCGTGATTCATGGCGCTCTGAGCCGATGATATGCAGGCCGCCAGCTTCACGAACTTTTGCTTGTTCTTTTGCAAAGCCTTCTTTGAGCGCAGCAATTTTTTCAGGCGTGGGTTCAGGCATTGAAGCAATCAGGGCGTCAACATTACCGCCGAGTACAATATCCGTACCGCGTCCTGCCATATTGGTGGCAATGGTGACAGCAAAAGGTTGTCCGGCTTGCGCAATAATTTCTGCTTCTTTTTC
>JBILMY010000169.1:0-3073 GCA_044375265.1 Gammaproteobacteria bacterium
GTTTATGGATGGCAAAAAAGTCAAAACACTGCGCGGGGAACATATCACCGAAGAGTTTAAAGTCTTACTGGAAGATTATTTACAAACCCGTTTTGTAAAATCATGACGCGATATTTTGCGCGTGTTGAATATGACGGTACGAAGTATCATGGATTTCAACGCCAAGAAAATTTACCCACGATCCAAGCGTGTTTAGAAAAAGCGTTATCTTCTGTGGCTGCTGAGCCTATTCTTGTGGTGTGTGGTGGGCGAACCGATGCTGGAGTACACGCTGCAGGCCAAATTATTCATTTTGATACAACCGCCATTCGCCTCGAGCGAAACTGGCTGCTGGGGGCAAATACTTTGCTGCCTGAGGATATTGCCTTGCAATCGATTACGCCGGTATCTGAAGAAAAACACGCCCGTTTTTCTGCCACTTCTCGTCGTTATGAATACACTATTTTTAATGCACCGAGGCGATCGCCGCTGCATGCCCGTCAAGCTTTGTGGATATATCATGACCTTGATGTGAATGCCATGATTGAGGGCGCCGCGTATTTATTAGGCAAGCATGATTTTAGTGCGTTTCGGGGCAGTGATTGTCAAGCCAATTCAGTGTATCGCGAAGTACAGGAATTACATATTCAACAAGTTGAACAAATGATTTATATCACGATTAAAGCCAATGCTTTTTTACAACACATGGTGCGTAATATTGTGGGCACTTTATTAGAGGTGGGAAGAGGAAAAGCCTCACCTATATTTGTCAAAGAAGTTTTAGAAAGCTTGGATCGCAAAAAAGGTGGGATGATGGTACCGGCTCACGGATTGTGCTTGAAAGAGATTTATTATGCTTGATTATATTTGGATTATATTTGGATTACGATTGGGAATAATCGATAATTTCTGAGGTCAGCGCAATTTTTGCGGTCATGTTTTCAAGTTTCATATGCGGCTCTAAAATAATATTACAGTGATAAGATCCCGCTTTCCCAGGCGTTTTGGTAATACTCACTTGATAACCTTTCAAGGGATATTGCTCTTTTAATTGCGAACCGCTTTTAGTATTCGTATTAGTATATTTTGCTAAAAATTTTGAAATAAATAGCTCACATTCTTTTTCATCCACATGACTGCCAATTTTATCGCGCGCAATGATCTTAATATAATGCGCAAAGCGGCAGGCGGCAAGTAAGTGCTCTAGTAACAATGAGGCTAGATCAAAATGAATGTGGGCAGTACAGAGCTGTGAAAAATAAGGGAGTTTATTTTGATGCGATTGGAAAAGTCCAATGATACCTTGGGCACTTAAAGATTCTTCAGCCATTTGAGGCAAAAAAGTTTCAGTGCAAAAATAATCTTCAGGGGTAAAATGAAAAAATCCTACACCTTCGCTAAACCATGAAGTTATTTTAAAAGACTCGAGCATTTTGAGCATTAAAAAAGTGCCCGCAGTTAAATGGATTGTCCAAAGATAGGATTTTTGAAAAATAAAGGTCGGATGATAATATTCTACGCGTGGCAAGGTTAACGCAATAAAACGCGAGGCAGAATTTTGACGAAATTGATTGTAGGTTTCAAAACCGGCTTCTTTGAAAAAACGGTGAAAAACAATAGGGGATTTAAAATCATCTTCAGAAAAAGTTTGTGGCGCCACTTGCGTGACGATAGGGCACAGACTGACAAGGCCAATTTCAGCCATTTTTTTTAAGAAATGCACTTCTTTAATATTTTGTAAATCAAAATAATCCTGATAGAGGATGACTGAAAAAGGCGTTCCCCCCGCCGTGCCCAGTTCTTCTTCATAAATTTTGTGAAAGAGTTTACTGCTTTCAATATCGGAATTTTTACCAACGTCTTTTTTTAATTCCGTGTCGTTGACATTGAGCATGCGAATGTGGATTTGCTGATCTTTTTCTTTTGCAGTGACGAGTAATTTAATTGAAAACCATTGTGAAAACAGGGCTTTAAGTGCAGGGGCTTCGATAATTAAAAGAAGCTGCTCGGTAATTTTCGCATTGAGCGTAGCAATGGCAAGAATGAGATCTTGTCGCTGGACATTCATGTAAATTGTCCAAGTTCCCTTATCGTATGCGTAAACATGTGCGGTAAATCATCAAGGTTATCAAATGATATCCATTCGTAAGCAGTTTCATCGGATAATACACTGCGAATGAGTTTATTATTTAAGGCGTGTCCTGATTTATGGCCTTCATAATGGCCAATGAGGCTTGCCCCGAATAAATAGAGATCGCCAATGGCATCTAAAATTTTATGATTGACAATTTCCATAGGAGAGCGAAGGCCTTCAGCATTCATGATACCTTCATCATCAATCACCACAGCATTGTCCAAGCTGCCGCCTTTGGCCAAATTATTGGCTTTGAGCATTTCATAATCTTTTAAAAAACCAAAGGTGCGCGCACGACCAATTTGTTTGATATACGCATTGAGTGAAAAATCGAGTTCCGCTTGCTTCATGGATTCATCAAAGAGGGGATGATCAAACTCAATGGAAAAATTAAGTTTAAAACCATCGTAAGGGCTTAAGCTAGCCCATTTATCACCATCTTCTACGCGCACTGTTTTTTTAATACGTAAGAATTTTTTTAAGGCATCTGTCTGTTCTTGAATGCCAGCGGATTGAATGAGAAATACAAAAGGATTGGCACTGCCATCCATCACGGGTAATTCATCCGAAGAAATTTCGACGATGAGATTATCGATCCAAAGGCCAGCCAAGGCAGACAATAAATGCTCAACGGTAGAAACTTTGGCCCCTTCATGGCCAAGGGTAGTATTCATACGGGTATCAACCACGGCAAAGGCAGTGGCAGGAATATCCACGGCAGGCACTAAATCGGTACGCCGAAAGACGATACCCGTATTGGCTGGCGCGGGCTTTAAAATAAGCTCAATACGCTCTCCATGATGGAGGCCAATACCCGTTGCACTGATAGGGTTTTTAAGGGTTCGCTGGTAAAGATAAGAAGTAATGCTAGACATGAAAAGAGGTTCCTACGAATTCGGTAAAAATCTGCACAAATTATAGCATAAATAGCACCAAATAGCTATACTTACGTCATTCCCG
>JBILMY010000170.1:0-3054 GCA_044375265.1 Gammaproteobacteria bacterium
AACATTGGATATAAAGTAAAAGGATTGTATAAAATAGCCGAATATGCCCTAAAGTGGGAGTCGGCGATGAAGCAAAAAGAAGTGTTAGAAAAGCTGAAGATATTGAGCTTTTGGGAAAGGCATGGCCTGGCAGCGACGCTCGAGGCTTTTGGAGTAAAAAGGCGAACGCTGTTTTTATGGAAGAAGCACTATAAGGAAAGTGGGGGGCTGGCAGTTTCCCTGAAAGCCTTCTGCCGTAAGCCTAAAAACTTAAGGAAGCGAAATTATCCTGATATATTGGTTAATGAAATAAGACGTTTAAGAAGTTTACATAACAATATAGGGAAAGAGAAACTGCATGTTTTACTGAAATCTTTTTGTGAAACCAAAGGAATAAAACTGCCTTCAGCTAAAACAATAGGTCGTATCATAGCTGATGCACCCGATAAGATGCGGATAGCCCCTCAGAAAGTGCGTCATTGTGGCAAGGTTTTAACTTTGCAGCGTAAGAAACGCAATTATAAACCCAAAGGGTTTAAGGCCCTTTATCCAGGACACTGTGTTGCCTTTGATAGTATTGAGCGATTTGTGGATGGCTGTAAGCGTTATATCGTGACGGGTATTGATATTTATTCCCGCTTTGCTTTTGCTTTGCAGGTAGCCAATCATAGCGCTAAAGAAACAGAATACTTTTTTAAACTCTTTACCCTCGTCTTTCCTTTTCCTATTCATAATATCTTAACTGACTGCGGCTCTGAGTTCCAAAAAGATTTTGCATCGCATCTTCAAAACGCCCATCAAAATCATTGGAATTCTTACCCAAAAACCCCTAAAATGAATGCACATGATGAGAGATTTAATCGCACCGTTCAAGAAGAATTTGTCGATTATCATCTCGATTCTCTTATCAATGACTCCTTAAACTTTAATGATAAGTTACTCAATTACCTTCTATGGTACAATTCTACTAGACCTCATTGGGGATTAAATTTACTTTCTCCAATTCAGTTCCTTAACAACAACCATCAGTGCAATATGTACTGGCCCAATACATTTATTTTAAAAATAATGTTATAATTAAAGACAATATTATTATTAGGTTTTTTTATGCATAACTATAAGCCTCTCGATGAAATTATTGCGTTCCTTGACTCAACTATTTCGCCACAAGATAAAAAAGGTTCTTCACAGCGTTTCCAGGAGTTTTCTGAAGAATTATTGCGTATTTTTTTAGAATATACGCTCAATACTTGTCATGAGAATGCAGGCGAACATCTTGCCGATTATCTTGCCATCAATTTTAAAACAGTGCCTCTCTATATGTTAGGAACAAAAAGTAACTGGGATCTAGACATTTCCGCTGAAAGAGCATTCAAAACTCATTCTGAAATCCAATGGAAAATAGCGGCAAAAGTAAAAATTAAGGAAGTTTGTGCAAAGTATATAAAAAAAGGAGAAGATGCAACAAAAATGGCGCAAAAAATCTATGGAATTTTTACCGAAGGTTTTAATGAAAGCACTTTATCTCGGCTGGGTAAAGATTTTTATCAAAAAAGAATAACAAGTATTATGGAAAATAATAGCACGAATACAGTTAAATCTTTCCAGATGGAATCGCTTCAGATGGAAATCAAACATATTATTGCTGCCTGGAAAGCTGCGTATTTAAAAAATCCTATAGTTGCTAAAATAGACAATAAAAATCCTTTGGTAATCTATAAAGAAGATTTGAGTGTAGGAGGCATTTCGAATGAAAAGCTGGAAAGTTTTTTTGTGGCAAATATCAATGTGGTTTCAGAAATTCTTTTACCGCTAGGAGAAATTTTTGAAATTAATCTTGGAGCGCAAGCCATTAGTACGTGTGGACGTTATTCAGCCACTTTAAGGCTGTTATCATTTTTATTTCTTATCGTGGCAATTTTTATTTTTTTTGGTAGAACATCTGATAGAGTGATATTTGCCATTTTTTCAATCATTTATTTTTTTGTAGAATTGATGGTGATTAATTTTAAAGATCGCTCTATTTTTCCTCTTGAGCATATGATTTACAATGATCACTTGAATTATAAAAAGCTGCCTCTCTTGACCTTGCAGGAAGTAAAAGATATATTTTCAGCTTTAAAAGAAAAAGAAGAAGCAAAAGAATCAAAAGAAGCAAAAGTGCCTGTTCAGAAAAACGATCAACCGCAACTTTCTGTACTTCCTGTACAAGCCCCCATGCAACAGCCCTATTTTGATGGACGGTTTAATAATTCTGTACCTAAAAATCCTTTCTTTGTTAAAGGTAGTGGGACAGCACAACCTTCGCCTAAACATACGCCTATGGCCCAAAAAACTGAAAATACTATTTCTTGGAGGCTTCCCGATGGTGAGGTAGTGAATTATAACGCCTATGTTGTGTCAAATAATGGAATCCGAGCTATTCCTTTTTACGCAAAAAACAATACTGCTAAACCTTTAGGTTTTATTTTATGGGATATAAAAAAAATAGAGGGCATGTTTAAACATTTTCCGCAAATTTTTGAAAGGTTTAATCGTTATATAGAAAACTGTAATATTTTAGGTCTTGTATCGCCTCAAAATGAGCAAGGGATTAAACAATTAGCTCCTAATAGGTTTGAATTAAAATTAATAGCGGCAAAAATTTCCCATTCTCGCATTATCTTTAGTGCTCCTCTGATAGATCAGAACTCGCAATATTCTCTCTATCAACCTATAGAAACTAAAAATAAATAAAAAAAGAACAGTTTTTACACTGTTCTTTTTTATTGTATTTGGCAGGCCAGGAGGGTCTCGAACCCCCAACCGGCGGTTTTGGAGACCGCTACTCTGCCAATTGAGCTACTGGCCTGTAACTTTTTTTACCCCTCACCCTGCGCTTCGCGCAGACCTCTCCCGCAAGGGGAGAGGTGAGTTTAAGGCTAATTTATTATGCGAGGATTTTGCCCACGACGCCGGCACCCACGGTACGGCCACCTTCGCGAATCGCGAATTTGAGACCTTCTTCCATGGCGATAGGCGCAATGAGTTCAACGTTAATTTTAGTGTTATCTCCGGGCATAATCATTTCAGCGC
>JBILMY010000171.1:0-3034 GCA_044375265.1 Gammaproteobacteria bacterium
CAATTTCTGCAAAGAAATTTTCTAATTTTTCTTCCGCATCAAAAGCAAAAATAAAGCTTATACCTAAAGCTTCATCATGGATAAAAAAAGGCATAAATTCATCGTCTTTTTTTTCAGTCACCGGAACAAAATAGAAAGTGCGCAGCATCATTGCATAGACAGCATTGGCATTTTTGCCTTCATTCTCTAGCGCTTTTTCAATGGTAGTGTCTAATTGGGTAGGCATCATCATTACAGTCTTTCCACAGAAATGACGGTAGGCACCTTTTTAATATCTTGAATGATTTTTTCCAGCTGGGAAGTATGGTGAATGGTGACAAGAAATACAATGCGGCGATACAGTTCATTGGGATTTTGCATATCTACATTTTCAATACTACTGCCACCAGCGGCGATAATTTTGGTGAGGTTGGCCAGTACGCCTTTTTGATTATCAATATCAACTGCAATTTTTGTAAAAAAATCTATTGCAATATCGCTTTTCCAGGCAATGGAAAAGGACTGTTTACTTCCTTCATATTCTTTGAGGAGCTCCTGACAATTTTGCTTGTGCACGATAATTCCTTCATTCTGCAACAATCTTGCCACGATAGGATCGCCAGGAATAGGGTAACAGCAAGCGGCAAATTTCATGGCGATGCCTTCAGCACCTCTAATGAGCACAGGCTCTTCTTTGAGCTCTTCTTTAGGTTCAGCATCGATAGAGAGAATTTCTTGCAGTCGTCTGGCAATAATAAGGGCCTGTAATTCTCCAGAGCCAATTTTTTCTAAGAGGGTATTCCAGCTTGGCTCAGATAATTTTTTTAAGAGCATTTGTTTAGTAATGGCAGGAATGGAATCATGAGATAAATAAAGATTTTGTAAAGCATTGTCGAGTAATATTTCGCCAAGTTTGATGAGCTCTTCATTTTTTTGGTGGTTAAGCTGATAGCGAATAGCGCTTTTGGCGCGTCCAGTTACCACAAAATCGAGCCAGCCGGGCTGCGGCGAGCTTTGTTCATCGGTCAAAATTTCAATGGTTTGGCCATTGGACAGCAGCGTATTAAGTAAAGAGACTTGTCTGTCAATTTTACAAGCAATGCAGTGGTTACCAATATCGGTATGGAGAGCATAGGCAAAATCCACAGGTGTTGAACCCTCGGGAAGTTCAATAACTTTTCCTTGCGGTGTAAAGACATAAATATCTCGCGGAAATAAATCGGTTTTAATATTATCTAAAAATTCTACAGAGTTTTGAGATCGGCGCTGCAGTTCCAATAATTCTTTCATCCATTCTTCTGCTCGAATTTGCGTCTGTGTCTTTAATCCTGTATGACGCGTTTTATAAAGCCAATGTGCAGCAATGCCATTTTCAGCCATGTCATCCATTAGCAGTGTTCTTATCTGAATCTCAATGGGCAATCCATAAGCTCCAAAGACAGTGGTGTGCAGGGATTGATAGCCATTGGTTTTGGGTAGTGCAATATAATCTTTAAAACGCTCGGGCACTGGTTTATAGAGTTCATGTACAACACCGAGTGCCATATAACATTCTTGCGGCGTACTGACCAAAATACGAAACGCATAAATATCCATGATTTCGGTTAATTTAAGTTTTTTCGTTTTCATTTTTCGGTAAATACTAAAGAGATGTTTTTCTCGACCGATGACTTCTAAATGTTTGAATTTATATTTTTTACCGGCAGATAAGATACTCTTTTGAATGGCGTTAATAATATCGCTGCGATTGCCTTTGAGCGTATCAATGGCTTTTTTAATGACTTTGGTGCGAAAAGGATGGAGGACTTCAAAACAGGCATCTTCCAGCGCAATACGAAGTTTATGCATGCCCAAGCGATTGGCGAGTGGCACATACACTTCAAGAGTCTCTTTGGCTTTCGATTGTTTTTTTTCATAACGAATCGATTCCATGGTTTTCATGTTATGTAATCTGTCCGCAAGTTTAATGAGTAACACGCGAATATCTTTAGCCATCGCAAGAACCATTTTTCTGACGTTTTCTGCTTGTTCCTCAATTTTATTTGGGAAGGTAATGTGGGTCAGTTTGCTGACGCCATCCACTAAGGCAGAGACTTTTTCACCAAATTCTGTGCGCAGCTCATCTTTATTAATCAGCGTATCTTCTAACACATCGTGTAAGAGTGCTGCCATGATAGTTTCTTCATCCAGCTGCAAATCTGCCAACAAAGTGGCCACAGCAGCAGGGTGCATGATGTAAGGTTCACCCGTTTTACGAAGTTGTCCTTCATGGGCTTTTTCAGCAAGTAAATAGGCTTTTTCAACCCGCTTGATAGCCCCTCGGCCCATATAGGCTTTGAGGGCATTCTTTAGCGGATCAAAATAAAGAGAAGACATGTAGCAAGTCTACCACAGTCCGTAGGCTACGCTTTTCCCACTTTTATTGGCGATATAGATAACGGCCTGTTCAATATCACTGTTACTGCAATCGGGGCAATAACCGGCCTGATATTGACCATTACGCTGTACAGGTTTTTTGCCAGGCATTTTACCGTAGCCATAAATTGAATGTGCAAATAAAATATCCAATTGTTTTTTCACAATCGGCGCCCAAGCTGTTTCATCCCCGATTTTAGGGGCGCCATCAATCCCTTTATCATGGCAGACGGCGCATTGTGCACGATAAACTTGTTGACCCAGTGCAGGCGAATATTTAAAAGGAATAGGCGCCGTAGGTTTACGCGCCATTTGTCCTTTGGATTCTTCAGTTGTTTTTAAAATATAATCGACTGCTGCTTGGATTTCCTGATCAGAGCAACCTATGCAGGTTCCTTTGGGTGGCATAGACCCTTTACCATCGATAGCAACAGTATAAAGGCCGTTGAGGCCGCCTTGCGCTAAGCGCTTAGACCACTCGGCTTTATCGCCTAACATGGGCGCGCCTGAACCACCGGTGGTATGGCAAGAAGCGCAAACGCTGTTATAGAGATCTTCTCCAGACAGATTACCGTGTTTCATCGCAGGAGGGGTGACATTGAGCGATTTCAAATAAATGGCAATCGCTGTTAAATCATCG
>JBILMY010000204.1:0-3003 GCA_044375265.1 Gammaproteobacteria bacterium
CACTTACGTCACCGTCAAGTCCCGCACTCAGTGCAGACCAATTTGTCCCATCCCAGCGCGCAATACGGTTACCCACATCAGTAAAAGCACCGCCTACATATAAATCATTGCCATAGCTCGCCGTAAAGTTTTGAGTATATGCGGCAGATTGCCCACCACTTACAGTGGCGTTAAAGCTGACTGCGACATTATTATCCTCATCGGGCACCAAAGCTGTATTATCCAATGCTTTAACCAAAATCGTACAGCTGGTATTGTAGGTTAGCGCCAGCGTTCCGGAACTGATAGGACAAGTCGATTGATAATTGGCACCGTCCGGCGTGCAACCAGTATCGGTAGTTGCGCACACATGCAGTGAAGCATTTTGTGCTCCGGTAATATTCACCGTCACCGGATCAAGCGTGACGGTATTATTGATCGTATTTAAAATACGGATGGCCTGATATTGAAGATGCTTATCGGCAGGCCCAAGCCCCACTGACAGAACATTTTGTAAATAAAAAGAGGTTGATGCACCTGATGTCACATTCGTACCTGTTGCAGTAAGAGTGGCTAAACCATCCGCGCTGGATAAAGAGCCCACCGTATAATTAAATTGACAGGTGCTGCCGCTGCTGACCGAACTGCCGCAACTGCTATCTTTTGTCAGCGTCAACCAACTGTCATCACCGTGGCTCATGCCAGGATTTTGCCAATTAAAAGCCCCTGTATTTTTGACTAAAAAATTTCCGCCGGCTATAAGCCCTGCCACGGGTTCTGAGGTATTACCAATCCCCGGATTAATCAGTAAAGTCGGCGCTGCCACTGTGACAGGAATAGCGGTGCTATCCAATACGCCTGCACCGGATGACACCACTAAATTACCCGAGCCATAAGCATTCGCTGTGGGTGTGACGGTAAATGCACAACTCCCCGTGGGGGCTGACAACGTCACATTATTGCAACCAGTAGTAAGTGTTAAGCCTGAGAGCCCTAAACCCAAGTTTACTGAAGCAATATGAATAGAAGCTTGCCCCTGATTCGTTAAAGTGACAGTTTGGAGAGGATCAGTGGGCGTTGAGAATGAAAGAGAAGTGGGCGAAAAAGCCAAAGAATTGGCTGCCGTCGTAACATCAATAGTAAGATCCGCGACATTGTCTCCAATAATTTTCGGGTAGTAAATGGTTGAACTGGGTGTAAAATTAGAGGTTTGAATCTGGTAAGTACAGCTTGTATTGGGTGCAAGAGAAAAAGGAGTTGAGGCCATACAAGTTCCCGCAACGCTCGTTACAATGGGTCCCAGCCCAGTTGAAAAATTATTGGTTAAATTTAAAGCGGTGGTAGTAGTAGAAGTGTTGGTAATTGTCAATGAAATAGTATTATTAGGGGAAAACACCAAAGTACTTGCCGAAGCACTCAGCGTGATCAACGGGGGCACCGTCAAAGTTAAGGCATTACTGGCAGGGGCATTGCTGCCAGACACCGTGACGCTATAATCTCCGGGAGCTATCCTATGGTTATCTTGCCATTGAAAAGAAATAGTACAAGATGCGCCTGCGGGTAAAGGATTACAACCTAGCTCGTTCCCTTGGCGATACTGAAGACTACCATTAAGCTCATTCACCTCACTTGGCAAATTTGCGGTAATCCCTAAGAGTTCAATTTGTCCTGTATTTTGCACTTGAAAAGTTGTTGCAGGACAAGCTCCTAGGCAACGGGATAAAGTTACAGGAGATGCCGTCGTAATAGCAAGACTCGTCGTCGTGGGGATTATACCAACCACCGTAAATGCAATAGGCGAAACAATGCACGCCAAGGTAGGCCGGCTTTGCATGGGACACACTTTTAAGGCTTGCGGTAAATTTATCACGCCAGTTTCTGTGGGCAGGTAATATAAGCGTAAGCTACAGCTTGCGCCTGCATTCAAAGCAAATGCACCAGAAACGCTGGTATTAAGGTTCGCCAAAAGGCAAGAACTGTCGGTATTAGTAGACTGCCATTGAAAGCCTGCTATCCCATTGATTAAAACATCCGGCAAGGGATAAGCACTGCGATTGGTTAAAAGATACTCTGCGGTAATGGGTGAATCTACATATGCCGCTGTCGGAAAAGGTGTGGAAGGCGTGAGCGTTAAATAGCCATCAGCATAAACCACTGCCCCGCATAAAAATTGTAATAAGAAGGCTATACCCCATAGCGTTTTTTTCATTGTCTTTCCCCCGATGTTAAGCAAAATGATACACAATACCTGAATAAACTAGGGTTTGCGTCAAGGCGTTGGTTTTTAAATTCCCCAAGCTGCCTGAAGAATCTCCCAGCGAACTTTGACCCAAGTTTTCATAACCGAGTCCCGCTTCAATATCAAAGCGCGAGTTGATAATATAGCGCGCAAAAGCCCGAAAACCATAACTGATATTGTTGGTGGTTTTATTGCTAAAAGCGTCCATGGGTGCATTTTCTGTTTTTAAAGGCGTATAAGAAAAATTTTGATTACTCACGCTGGCATAACCAAGGCTCAGGCTTGCACCCGCTAACCATTGGGAAGTCAGAGGATAAAGGAGCCCTGAAAAAAGAGAGATATCGTTTGCACTGACCGTGTAATGGTAACTGTAATCCGGCGCACCATCTAAAATCGTCATTTGACCATTCACGTCGCGCGAGCCTGTTTTTTCCAGCGCTAAACCTGTAAAAAACTGCCAGCGTGTCCACAGATTTTTTTGAACTCCGATAGAAAGGCTATAGTTTACAGCGCTTGCTGTAGAACTTCCCGCTTCATATACAGAAGGCGCAGGAAGCCCCAAAGATACATTGTCTGAGGTGGCTAAAGAAGCAGCCTGCGAAAAACCGATTTGAAAAGAACCAAAATAAGACAAAGGAGAATTCAATAAAGAGGCACTATCTGCTGCTGTTTCTGCCCAAACATTCACTGCACATACCGCAAGCAAAAACCCTAACCACCCTCGATTCATTTTCAGCATCCCCAAACTTTAAACTTGCTGCGCATTATGCCTGAATAAAAATTGC
>JBILMY010000172.1:0-2952 GCA_044375265.1 Gammaproteobacteria bacterium
TCTTTGATAAAGGCATGCCCACGAAAAAAGTTTGGTTTTATCAACTTAACTTAGATAGAAATCTCGGCAAGACCAATGCGCTGAATGAAAAAGATTTGGCTGAATTTGTCACACTTCAAAAAAATAAAGCGGACAGTGAAAACTCTTGGACAATCCATGTCAAAGACATCGATCAAAAAACCTTTGATTTAAGCGCCAAAAATCCCCATAAAAAAGAAGAAGCCGCCTTGCGCTCACCTCAAGAAATTTTGGAAGAAATAAAAGCTTTAGATAAGGAAAGCGCGGATATTTTAAAATCTATAATGGAATTAGTATGAAGAAAGGGTGGGAAGAAAAAACGATAAATGATATTTTATCTGTTTTGCGAAATGGTGTTAATTGTAAGCAAGACAAAAAGAGTATTGGAGATAAAATTTCAAGAATTGAAAGTATTGCAAATGCAGATTTTGACATCAATAAAGTTGGGTATGCAACTTTATCTAAATCTGATAAGGAAAAACACCGACTTATAAAAGGAGATATTCTTTTTAGTCATATAAACAGTCCTCCTCACGTTGGAAAAACTGCATTATTTAATTCTGACGAAGAAGTTTATCATGGTGTTAATTTATTATTAATGAGAACGAAACCACTTTTGAAGAGCAGATATTTTGAGCATTATCTCAAATTTCTTTTTCAGAGTGGTTATTGGAGAGGACTATGTAAGCAGTCAGTAAATCAAGCAAGTGTTAATCAGCAAGACATTAAAAAGATTAAGGTTACTTTCCCCTCATCCGTCCCCGAACAACAACACATCGTAGCCATCCTCGACAAAGCCTTCGCTGCTATAGACAAAGCAAAAGCGAATGCCGAACAAAACCTCAAAAATGCGAAAGCGCTTTTTGAGAGTTATTTACAGGATTTATTTACTAGATTATTTCAAGTAAGTGATAAAAAGATTATATCTGAAATCGCTAAAGTTATTGGGGGCTATTCATTCAAAAGTAGCGATTTTAAGGAAGAAGGCAAATATCAAGTTCTGAGGATGGGTAATGTTCGTCCAGGGATAATTAGGGTTAATGAACATCCAGTATTTATTGATGAAGCTGAAGAAAAAGTAATTCAAAAATCACTTCTTCTTTTAGGTGATGTGATCATAACTCAAACAGGTACCAAGAAAAAAAGAGATTATGGATTTACCGCAATAATTGAAAAAGATAGCTATTTATTAAATCAGCGAATTGCAGCTATAAGATTTTCTAATAAATATCTTCCAAAATTTTTTCTTTATTTTTCATGGACAGATATTTTTAAAAACCAATATTTTGCGAATGAAACAGGAACAGTTGGGCAAGGAAATGTTGGCATCGGTGCTATTACTAGTGCTGAAGTACCTTTCATATCAGTAAATGAACAGCAACTAATTATAGATAGAATTGATGAATGGAGACTTGAAACTCAAAAGCTGGAAGCTATTTACCAAGCTAAAATCAACAACTTAGAAGAACTCAAAAAATCAATCCTGCAAAAAGCCTTTACAGGTGAATTAACTGAACATGAGGTTCATACATGATGACCGAAGACGAAACGCGCGCAGAACTCATCGACCCAAAACTCCGTGAAAGCGGATGGGGTGTTATGGAAGACACAAAAGTCTATCGCAATCATGCGATCACTCAAGGTCGAATTCAAATAGGCGGTCTCCGCAAAAATCCAAAACGAGCGGATTATGTGCTGAGTTTTAGAAATCAAAAACTTGCCGTCATAGAAGCTAAAAGTGCTGATTCCTCAGAAGCTGAAGGGGTTCCACAAGCCAAAGAATATGCTGACAAAATGGCGTTAAAAACTACCTTTGCAACCAATGGTAAAGCGATTTATCAAATCTGCATGGAGACAGGTGAAGAGAAATTCGTCGACCGATTTCCTACCCCTGATGAACTTTGGCAAAAAACATTTCCGGATAAAAACAATTGGCGTGATCAATTTGATGCGGTTCCCTTTAATGATATTAGTGGCACTAAGCCCCTTTATTTCTATCAAGAAATTGCAGTGAATCGTGTGCTCGATGCTGTGGCGAATGGACAGGATCGCATTTTACTGACACTGGCAACAGGTACAGGCAAAACATTTATCGCTTTTCAAATTGTATGGAAATTATTTTATGCTAGGTGGAATTTAAAGCGAGATGGCTTACGGCGTCCACGCATATTATTTTTAACAGACCGAAATATACTGGCAACCCAAGCATTTACTGGTTTTTCAGCTTTTCCTGAAGATGCTAGAATTCGCATTAAGCCTAAAGAAATTAGAAAGCAAGGCAAAGTGCCGACAAACGGCAGTATCTTTTTTACTATCTTTCAGACCTTTATGACAGGCAAAGATAACCAACCGTATTTTGGTGAGTATCCCCCTGATTATTTTGATTTCATTATTATCGATGAATGTCATCGGGGCGGTGCCAATAATGAAAGTAACTGGCGTGGTATTTTGGAATATTTTTCTCCCGCCGTTCAATTAGGCTTAACTGCCACCCCCAAAAGAAAAGGGAATGTAGATACTTATGCTTATTTTGGAGAGCCGGTTTACGAGTATTCATTAAAAGAAGGGATCAACGACGGCTTTTTAACACCCTTTAAAGTAAAGCGCATTCAAACAACACTGGATGAATACATTTATACTTCTGACGATAGTGTGATTGAAGGTGAGGTGGAAGAAGGAAGAATTTATCAAGAAGCCGATTTTAATAAGATCATTGAAATTAAAGCCAGAGAAGCCAATAGAGTCGATATTTTTCTTTCAATGCTTAATCAGAATGAAAAGACCATTGTATTTTGTGCAACGCAAGATCATGCTGCAGCTGTGCGTGATTTAATAAACCAACAGTGTAAAAATAAAAATCCATTTTATTGTGTACGAGTCACCGCTAACGATGGTGCTTTAGGCGATCAGTATCTGGACTATTTCAGCAATAAT
>JBILMY010000001.1:0-32756 GCA_044375265.1 Gammaproteobacteria bacterium
AGTATTGATTGGATGGGACTTTTGTTGCAACTCATTTTTGCCAGCAGCCTTGTGGTCGGCATTATGGAGTTAGGTCACTTGTCCACCAGTTTTTGTATCGGACTCATCGTTCTTTCGATCCTCGCTTTTTACGCACTCTATCAAGTTGAAACACGTAAAAAATTTCCCCTTTTAAGTTTTCATATTTTTAAAATTAAAGTCTTTATGACAAGCTGTCTCTTAATTTTCTTTATTCAAATTATTTTGATTGGCGGTATTTATTGGACAGTTTTTTATCAAGAAGTTTTAGGGAACTCGCCCCTGATTGCAGGACTTATGTCCATGCCTTCTTCCATACCGGTATTATTTATGGCGCCTATCGGCGGTTTGCTGCTCGATCGCTTCGGCATAAGACTCCCACTTTTATTAAGTTTAGGTTTATTAATTTTTGCACTGGGATGGATGAGCTTTTTTATATCCTTTCGATCGTATCCTCTACTCATCCCGGGGCTGCTGGCTTTTGGATTTGGCGTGCCAATGATTATGTCCACCATTTTTACGCCCGGGCTCAATGCGGTGGAGCTACATAATCGTGGCCTGGCTTCAGGCACCTTAGGATTCTTGCGACAACTCGGCGCCTCTGTGGGACTTGCGTTTGTGTCAGTGATTTTTAATTTATCCAATCATGCCAAAGTCACCAGTGAAATCAAAAGCAATGCCGTTTCACTCCCTGCTGATGTCATAGAAAATATTTTCGCCCATCCTCAAGCATTAACCCAATTACCGGCAGCAAATCAATTACAAGTTCTGAATATTGCAAAAGATGGTATTGCCTTTGCGATCAATCATACCGCTATTTTTGGTTTTTTGGTTGCGGTATTATTACTGATAATTGGCTTTGTTCGCACCTATGGCGATCCCGGCTTTTTGAAAAAAGATAAGGCGTAAGGAAATAAAATGAAAGAAAAATTATTAAGTGTGCTCTTGGGAATGGCTTTGTTACTTGGCCTGACTTTTTCAGCCAGCGCCGCCCCCGTTCTTTTGGATGGCATAGCTGCTATCGTGAATAAAAATATTATCACGCAATCAGAACTTTCTGTACGTATCGAGACAATCAAAGCGCAATTAACGCAGCAAAAAATTCAAATTCCGCCGCCCGATGTTTTACAAAAACAAGTGCTCGATCTCATGATCAATCAAGTGTTAGAAAATCAGATGATCAACCGTCTGAATATTACGGTAACTTCAACTGATTTAAAAAATGCGCTCAACAGTTTTGCCGCACAAAAAGGCATGACAGTGGCTGAACTTCAGCAAACCCTTCAAAAACAAGGCCTTTCTGAAGAAGCTTTTTTAACACAATTTAAAGAACAAGTGGCCCTGCAAAAATTACTCAGTCAAGTGGTTGCATCGCAAGTCACTGTGACCCCTGAAGAAATTAACGATGCGATGGCGCTCATGCAATCGCAGGCTTCTTCGCAGCTCCAATACCACTTGTATCACATCGTGATCCCTATCCCGAATTCACCCACGCAAGCAGAATCAGAAGCCGCTGAAAACAAAGCCAGTAACTTATTGACGCAACTCAATGGTGGCGCTGATTTTAAAATGCTAGCGGCAGCTAACTCTACCGGCGAAGATGCACTCGAAGGCGGTGATATGGGCTGGAAATTTTTAACTGAAATTCCCGAGCCGCTCGCCGATAAAATTGCGAGTATGCAGCCAGGCTCCGTCATTGGGCCTTTTCAAATCGGCAATAGTTTTCAGCTCATTTATTTATCACAGACACGCCAAGGACAAGCGCCTACTGATAACAAAACCTTGCGTGCGCAAGTCACGCAAATGATTTTCAGCCGAAAAGCCGCAGAAAAAGAAGCTGATTGGTTAAGCCAACTTCGCGCCAGTGCTTACATCAAAATATTTATTTAAGGAAACGAATATGCCCTCATTTGATATTGTCTCTGAAGTGCCTAAAGATGAAATGAATAATGCCGTCGATCAAGCCAGCCGTGCGCTGCAATCACGCTTTGATTTTAAAGGCGTAAAAACGTCTTATGAACTGGATAAATCCCTTAAATTTATCATGGTAAAAGCAGAAGAAGAATTTCAAGTCAAAGAGATGCAAAATATTCTTTATGAACGGCTGGGAAAACGGGGAATCGATATAAGGCTTTTAACGCCTGAAAAAATCGAAACGAATTTAGCCGAAGCACGTATCAAACTGCTCATCAAAGAAGGACTCGAAGATAAGCTATTAAAAAAATTAAACCAGTGCATTAAAGACAGTAAACTTAAAGTACAGACAGCCATTCAAGGGAACACCCTTCGAGTGACCGGAAAAAATCGCGATGATTTGCAAGAGGTCATGGCACTCTTAAAGAAAAAAGACGAAGACTGGGATCAACCCCTGCAATTTAATAATTTTAGAGAAAAGTAGAGACGCGATTCATCGCGTCTCATAAGACGCATGCAATACGTCTCTACGATTTAAAGTATGCTCCACCTATCCCGACATTTTTTTATCATCGCAGGCATCATTATTATTGCCTTAATTTGCCTTGAGCCTTTATGCCGTTATGTATGGCAACGAAGAAAATTTGCCAGAAATAAAACAGAAGAAATAAAAACAGCCACGTCAGATTCTATGCCAGAAACCCTAGAACCCGACGCCACAACTGCAGGCATTGCCGAATCTGAAATACCAGCAGAACGCACACCCATACCAACCCTAACTGAACCGACTCCCCCCACATTACCTGAAGCGGCCAATGAATCGCTTCGAGAACCCTTGCGCGCACAAAATAAACCCCAGAAAGCAGAAATTGGACCCGATCCGAATCTTATCATGCTCACCGTCATGTCACTTGATAATAAAAAATTTCGCGGCTATGATTTAGTTAAAGCCTTGGAAGAAAATTATTTACATTTTGGACAATGGTCTATTTATCATCGACACAAATATCGCAACGGAAAAGGGCCGCGTTATTTTAGTGTCGCTTCCGTCATTAATCCTGGCACTTTAAATCCCGAGCGTTTGGCTGATTTATCCGTGCCAGGGCTCGCGCTTTTTATGCCTCGTGATAATCCCAAGCATGATCGGATTATTTTTCGGCAAATGTTATTAACCGCAGAAGATTTAGCCAAACGCTTAGTGGGTGTGGTGTGTGATGCAGAACGTACGCCCTTAAACGAAACCAGTTTGGCCAAATACGAAGCCGCGTGTTTTTTGTAGAATATACCCCCTCTTAATAAGAGTGATGTCGGCGTAGCCGACGGGGAGATTTATAAGCCCTTTATGCAATATAAATCCCCCAGCCAGCTTCGCTGGCAGCCCCCTTATTAAGGGGGCAGTTTTCTTTTTTTAAATATAAAACGCGATACGCTTCATGCACAGCGCCATGACCTGCATGAGTTCTTTCACTACTACAGGTAATTCTCTTGCACCGCAATCTTCAGCATGCGCTGAATGCTGCATTTCATCTTGCAGCATTTGCTCAAGAATAGCACGGCTCTTGGTGTCTGCTGCTGGCAAGCGTAATAAATGATCTTGTATATGCACAGAAACCTGTTTTTCGGTTTCCGCTAAAAATCCAAGGCTCACCGCATCACCACAAAAACTCGTGATAACGCCCAGGAAAAAAGAAGCCACATACCAAAAAAAATTCAGATAACTCGGGTGTGTATCAAGCGCTTTTAATCGCTCGCCACACCAAGCTAAATGATCGATTTCTTCAGATTGTGATTGTTGTAATAAGGTTTTAACAGACTCTTTTTTGGCACCCATAAGCTGCCCGGCATACAGTGCTTGTGCACAGATTTCACCCACATGGTTGATACGCATGAGCGCGCCTGACAAGACTTTTTCTTCTGCCGTTAATAAGGGCTCAGCCATATTTTTTGCAGGACTGTCTTGCGTTGCTACAGGTCTTGTTGATTGTAAAAGCCTGTCAAAAAAAAGACAGGCTTTATCAGCCAAAGAATGTCGAAGAAACGAAGTCATCTAAACAAAATACACTTTGGCTTGTACTATCAGCATAGACGCATCAGGCGTTTCAAACGCCGTCATGATCCCTAAACGATTGGCACCTTGTGCCCCTGTGACAGCTTTCATATAAGCCAAGGTTTCATTTTCAGCCGTTGCGACGTCGCCGTCTTTAATGGCAGTTTCTACATTCAGTGTGCCTAAAAAAACACCGGCGGAATGGGCTAAATCCATGGTATAGACAAGACTCGGATCTACTGCCGTTGTCTTACCAGCAAAACTTTGATAGCTTGCCCCAGGCAGAAAAATACCATGGGGTAAATAATCTGCCTGCGGAATATTAAGCCATCCAAATAATAGTGTTAATAAAAATAAGCCAATATAAATCGGCAACCGCTTTTGAAAAGTCATTATTGAAATCCGCGTTTCGCCATGGCTGATTGAAAAATAGCGGGCGCGCGATTTTCAACAATCCAATATTGTCCCTGTGCTGCTTTAGCAGGGTATTGTACTTTCGTCATTTCACAAATTCCAATGACGTCAGAGCACGCTACTGGCCCTTTTCCTGCAATATTACAGGTTAAATAAAAATGTTTTTGAGTAATCATGGCCGCAGAAATATTGCCAGGGTTAAGCTGACTTGACCAGCCTGCATTCATACCAGCATTTTTAGAAAAATGCCCCAGCACCACAGGTGTATTACTGATATTTTGAAGTCGATAAACAAAAGGCTTTGCGAAATCTTGTACATTGAGTACGGCGTATACGCCTTCAAAAGCAACTGATGCATTGTTACAATTTGCACGCATGGGCGCTGCAATCGTTACTGATGCACATAGCGCGAAAAACACTGCAATGAATTTTTTCATAGTTATAAGCCTCGAGAAATTAGGGTTACACCATTATACAAAAAAATTAGACAAAAGTGCCAAAAATCGCTACAATTCTTCGCATTGATGAAGCTTACAAAAAAACGCTTTTTTACTTTTTTAGGATGCAGTATTGTTTTAGGGACACTTGTCTATGGCCTTAATGCAAGGCATTTTTTTTCCACGTCTTCTGAAGAAACTGCAGCGCTTGGGCCAGAAGCAACACAAGGACTGAGTCAAGTACCTACGTATACTCCTATCTTCGCCTCCGCGCAAACGTCATTTATTAACAACATTGTTTATGGCGACCGTAGAGACGCATTGCATGCGTCTCAAAATATGGAATTGTTTACTGCACTCAATTCCATTACAGCCTCTCCTTATTCTACAACGCCTGTTTTCCCCTCTACCACAACCTCCTCAAACAACAGCACTTCTTCTATAGCAGCAACTGTAGATGAAACCAGCAACACGCCTGACTACACACGTCTCTTTATTAAATTTAATGATGGCTGCTGCCACACGGAAAATGAATTATCACAAAGACTTCAAACCTTAGAAAATACAGTGCAAATGCCTATTTCTTTCATTACGCATTTTCAAGACGGCACGTATGTAATTCATGTGCCTTATACTACACAAACTGAATTAGGCATTAACAGCAAAGCTGCAGGCATTGCCTTGCAAACAGCGATTAAAACGGCGCTGCAAAATGACACTACGGTTGCACTCGTTGAAGCCGACCATTTTTATATTTTACCGTCGATGGAAATACACAATCTTGGCACAACTCCCACTCGTAGCGATCAATGGGATATGCTCGATAACAGTACTTATTCCGTTAAAGCAGATACCGATGCCTGGTCGATTACGGAAGGTAATCCCAACTTATATGTGGGTGTCATCGACACAGGATCATGCAACAACAATGCGCTCACCAATACCTTTGTGGGCGGTTATAATTTTATTACCGATAGCAGTGATGCCTCAGATACCTCACCAACAGATATTCGCTGGCACGGTTGTCATGTCAGTGGCACGATTGCCGCGCATGGGGTGATTATCGGCGTTGCGCCCGATGTAAAAATTGTGCCTTTAAATGTTTTTGGCAATAGGAAGGGCGTGTATGACGATACCATTATTTCTGCTTTACGCTATGGCGCGGGCGAAAGTGTTGGGAATATTCCCGTCAATCCTTATCCTATTAAAGTATTTAATATAAGTATCGGCTCCACTATGCCAGAAACTTGTGGGGTTACCATTCAAAATACTTTTAATGATATGGCCAATCATAATATTTCTGTTGTCGTTTCTGCTGGCAACGATAATGCCACTGCAGCCAATTACACTTACGCCAACTGCAATCATGTGATCGCAGTGGGCGCTACCAATATCAATGGATTACGCGCCAGTTATTCCAATAAAGGCAGTGCTGTCACCATTGCGGCGCCAGGGGGTTGCGGCACTGAATGTTCATCAGATATTTGGTCAACCATCGGCAATAATGCTTTTGCTGATGTCCATGGGACGAGTATGGCAGCACCGCATATCACGGGCGCTATTGCCTTGTTGTTATCGGAAGACAATTTATTGACCGTTTCTCAAATTGAAGCTATTTTAACCGATCCGGATAATCTTCAAGTTTTTGGCGCGCCCAATCAATCTATCGGCCCTGGTATCATCAATGTCTTTGACATGCTCTTTCATTTATCCAGCATCAGTTTGTCACTGGATGATCTCAATGTGGTGAGCGCCAGCCGCTTTGTGAATCCCTTACAATATTGCACTGATCCGGATAACGAAATTCCACTCGATGCCTCTATTCCTTTTTCTAAAAATAATTTTGATGCCACTTTGCAATTAACCACATCAGCCTATTGTGAGAATGAAATTGTCTATGCAGAGCCTACGCTCTCTGAGGCAGATAACCTCGTGAGCGTTAATTATGGCAGAAATCAGTACACACTGATTCCACCCTCAGGCTGGCAATGTACGCTGCAAAGTGCCTCGGAGGTGAAGTGTGAATTTGAATAATATCGTCACCCCCGCGAAGGCGGGGGTCCATGGGCCCCTGGATTCCCGCGTTCGCGGGAATGACGTTCTAACGATGAAAACACTTGTTGTATTATCTCTATTTATTTTTACCTCTTCCCTATCTGCCAAAAACGGCATTGTATTTTCACTCGGTGGATTTTATGGCAATACGTTTTCTTCACCCCTCACCGCCACTTTTCAGTCTGATCCGCAGCTTACCAATGCCACACTCGCCCCCATCAGTTTAAACAGTTTTTATGGTGGCCCGAAAATCAGCATCGGCTATCTTTTTCAAAACCGCACTATTGACTGGACGCCTAGGCTGAGCTTTGAATATGGACAGTATCAATTCAGTCAAGCTAATATTCTGGAAAATTATCCTGTAGCAACACAAAATGAATTTGTACTGGATGCCAGTGAAAACAATCTCTTGTTGGAACTCGATATCGCGCCACATACAAAAAAACGCTGGCAGCCCTTTTTACGCCTCGGTATAGGTGCTTCTGCTTTTGCAGGCAACAGTACCCTCACGATTAATGCACCTGGTTTTTCTACTAAAAATGGAGAGTCCATCAATGAAGTGCGCGCAATAGAAGAGATCGGCGTAGGGATCAATTGGCAGTTGGATTCCGTGTGGTCTTTATCGAATAGTCTTAATTATCGTTATGCAGGCGATATTGATCTTGGGAATTTTTATGAAAACGAACCAATTACGTCCGGTGTTGATTTAAGTTTGCCCGCACAGGGCTATATCATGTGGACGGTGACTTTTAATTACACGCCGCCTAATGACACACCCCGCCCGCTACAGAAAGCACTTCGCCAGTAATGTAGCCAGCAGCATCGCTGGCTAAAAATGCAACCATATACGCAATGTCTTGGGGTTTACCTAACACTTTCATAGGAATCGTGTCTAATAATTTATTTTTTTCAGTCTCAGGGATTCCTTCCATCATGTCTGTCTCAATCAGTCCCGGTGCAACGACATTGACCGTAATGCCTCTTGTCGCGACTTCCAACGCCAGTGATTTTGAAAATCCAATCATCCCTGCTTTGGCAGCGGCATAATTACATTGCCCCGCATTACCCCTGAGCGCCACCACCGAGCTGATATTGATGATACGTCCCGCGCGCGCTTTGAGCATGGCAGGTAACACAGCTTTTGATAAATAAAAAACACTGGATAAATTGGTTTCGATCACGCTCTGCCATTCCTCAGATTTCATACGCAGCAATAAATTATCGCGCGTAATACCGGCATTATTCACCAAGATATTAATCGCAGGCAAATCTTTACAAAAATTTTCTACATTGTCTTTATCCGATAAATTGAGCACGCGACCTTCACCTTGTTCGCTCAGCATGGCAGAAATGCTTTTTGCACCTTCAGGGCTTGTGGCAGTACCTATCACGAAGGCACCCTGTTCTTTAAGCATATGTGCAATCGCTTTGCCAATCCCACGGCTTGCGCCTGTCACGAGCGCTGTTTTGCCGGATAAATTAAGTTGTGTCATCAAGGTCATATTTCCCCCTTTAAATTATGAAAGCGAAATTTCATTAAATATAACATACCCATGTAAATAATACCTGCTCCTGCAATAACAAAGGATAAGCCTAATACACGATGTAACGCATGGTATCCAAAAAACATATCGCTAAAAACATACGTCGGCAATAAGGCAATGATGAGCAATCCATTGGCGCCCACTAATTTTGTAAAAAATAATTTCCAGCCTTGTTGCGGAATATAAATATTTTTTTTCAATAAGATAATTAACAACAAAACTGAATTCACGGTTGCACCCAAGGAAGCTGCCAGCGCCAATCCCACATGCTTTAAACTAAAAATAAAAATAAAGTTAAAGAGCAGGGTCACAGCCAACGTAATTGCCGCAACTTTCACCGGCGTTTTAATATTTTGTTTACCATAAAAAGCAGAGGCTAAAATTTTAAGTAGCATCATGCAGGGTACGCCGATAGCATAGGCCATTAAACTTTCCGAAGACATGATGACATCAAAACGAGAATAAAGCCCATAATTAAAAAAGGTAATCATCAGGGGCTTTGCCAGTAGCATGAGTCCCAGCGCAGAAGGAATACCAATTAAGAGCACCATGCGAAGCGCCCAATCCAGCGTACGGGAATATTCTTCATGCGATTCACTCGCGTGATTTTTGGATAAGTGCGGCAATATCACCGTAGAAATCGCCACCCCAAATACGCCTAAGGGAAATTCAATAAGTCGTTCTGAATTATAAAGCCAGGTGATACTGCCTTCTTGCAAATATGATGCAAAGATCGTTGTGAGCAGTAATCCAATTTGAGATACCGATACGCCAAAGAGCGCCGGCAGCATGAGTTTCAATAGCCTTTTTACGCCGGGGTCAGACCATCCCCAGCGATAACGCGGGACCACTTCATAACGTTTTAAAAAAGGAAATTGAAAAAGCCATTGCACGAATCCTGCCACTGCTACACCCACGGCAAGTCCTAAAATAGGGGGATTAAAAAAGGTCGCACTCATAAAAGCGGCGATAATCATGACAATATTTAAAAATACAGGGGTTATGGCAGGGCCTGCAAAATGACCTTCGGTATTTAAAATGCCGCCCGCAAACGCAGTGAGGGAGATGAAAAAAATATAAGGGAAAGTAATGCGTAGCATCGTGGTGGCCATATCAAACCGCATGCCACTGCCGCCAAACCCTGGGGAAAATAAATGGATGATCCAAGGCGCCAGTAAAATAGCCACTACGGTAAAAATAAATAAAACACCTGCGAGCGTCCCCGCCACATGATCGATAAATAATTTCATATCAGTAGCGGTGTGTTTGGTTTTATATTCACTTAAGAGTGGGACGAACGCTTGTGAAAAAGCGCCTTCGGCAAATAATCGCCGCATGAAATTGGGGATTTTAAAGGCCACAAAAAAAGCATCCGTGAGCCCTGAAGCACCAAAAATATGCGCCACCGTCACATCGCGCGCAAAGCCTAAAATGCGGGAGATAAACGTCATGGCAGAAAAAGTGAGCGCTGAACGGGTAAGTTTCTTGCTCATAAATTCCCTTCCAGAGGAGGGGTGGCAGCCACAAGCGAAAGCTGGGGCTGACGGGGTGGTTGATAAACGCTATCACTGTTAGAAATAAGCAGAAAAATTTTGGCTTTAATAAAAAATAATAAGATATAATCAAATGTAATCATTACACTATCAACCACCCCGCCCACTACGTGGGCACCCCTCCTCTGGAGGGGAATTTTTAGAGCAGTAAAAGTAATATACTTAAAATAAGGCATTATGCGCCTCCTGGCTTTTTTCTAAAAAAGTTTTTTCAATCGCTGTAAAATCCCCTTCAAAGCTTGCGCCTATCTTGGATAACTCCAGCGCCGGATAATCCCGAAGCAGCACATATAATACTGTAAAAGGATATGCTTCATCCCAAAAACGCAGCTTGAGTAATTTTGTCTGCGATAAAAAAAGTGCGCGATCGAGAATTTCTGCAAAGCCTTGAAAAATCATTTTTAAGCGATCTTCAATCACCTGCATCTTTTCCCGCTTTTCGTCTTCTGAAAAGGCATTCCAATTAATAATATCTTGATAATGCCGCTTGCATCCGCGGCAAGTCAAATCCCCATAGACAGTAGAGCACACCCCGATGCAGGGCGTAGGAAGCGGTAGTTTTACATTGCTTAAATTCATATTTTTCCCTATAATTCTACCATGACAGACAAAGAAAACCCCAATCAATTACACTTGCCGCAAACCAGCTTCGCGATGAAGGCCAATCTCTCGTCTCGAGAAAAAGAATTCTTGGCGTATTGGACAAAAATGGGTCTTTATCAAAAAAGATCAGCTTTGCGAAAAGACAAGAAAAAATTTGTATTGCACGATGGGCCACCCTATGCCAATGGCATGATTCACTTAGGCCACGCCGTCAATAAAATTCTTAAAGACATCGTGTGCAAATCCCACTTTTTAGACGGTTACGACACGCCGTATGTCCCGGGCTGGGATTGCCATGGGCTCCCGATTGAAATCAATGTCGAGAAAAAAACCGGTAAAGCAGGCAAAGACATTTCTGCCAAAGCGTTTCGAGAAGCGTGTCGTACCTATGCGGGCGAGCAAGTCGCTTTGCAAAAATTAGCTTTTGAACGCTTAGGCATTACGGGCGATTTTGCCCATCCGTATTTGACCATGGATTTTTCATTTGAAGCCGATACCGTTCGCGCACTGAAAACCCTGTATGAAAAAGGATTTGTGATGCAGGGCTTTAAACCCGTGTATTGGTGTTTTGCCTGCCAGTCTTCGCTCGCCGAAGCGGAAGTGGAATATCAGGATAAAACCTCGAATGCGGTGTATGTCAGTTTCCCCGTCATTCCCGGGCAGCCCGTCATTCCCGCGCAGGCGGGAATCCATAATGCATTGGAAGACTTTATAGAGCCTCGTTTACGCGTTGATCTGAATGTTGTGATTTGGACCACTACCCCTTGGACCTTGCCTGCAAATCAAGCCGTAGCGGTGAACCCTGATTTAGACTATGCACTCATTACAGATGAAAAAAACACCTTTATTCTTGCCGACGCTTTAGTCGAAAATTTTGAAAAAATCACGCAAAAAACTTATCGTGTTATTCAATCGATTAAAGGCATCGAACTCGAAGGCATCGAACTCAAACATCCTTTCCAAGATCGCACTGTGCCGATTATTCTTGGCGAACATGTCACGGCCGATGCTGGAACTGGCGCTGTCCATACCGCACCTGCGCATGGCGAAGATGACTTTCGCGTCGGGAAAAAATACGACTTATCCCTGCAAAGCCCTGTGCAAGGTAATGGGGTTTTTGAAGCAGGGGATTTGCCTTACAGCGGAAAACAAGTGTTTAAAGCTGAAGAGGACATTATCGAATTATTGAAGACCCCTCACCCGTCGACTGCGTCGCCGACCTCTCCCGCAAGGGGAGAGGTGAGCCTCATACATGCCGAAAAAATCACGCACAGTTATCCGCATTGCTGGCGTCACAAAACACCCGTGATTTTCCGTTCAACGCCACAATGGTTTTTGAACGCGCAAAAACTCTGTGCCGGCGCGATTCCTGCCTTGCAAGACATTCAGTGGAAACCCACTTGGGGGCGCGAACGCATGCTAGGGATGCTAGACGACAGACCCGATTGGTGTATTTCACGTCAGCGCACTTGGGGAACGCCCATCACCATTTTCATTCATAAAAATACGCAAGCCCCGCATCCGAGAACCGCAGAGTTGATGGAAGCCGTTGCGAAGCTCATCGAGAAAGAAGGCATTCAAGCCTGGTTTGATTGTGATGCGAAAACGCTGCTGGGCGATGAAGCCGATCACTACGACAAAGTCACCGACATTTTAGATGTCTGGTTTGAATCGGGTGTGAGTCATTTTGCCGTATTGTCACAGCGCCCCGATTTACATTTTCCTGCAGAAGTCTATTTAGAAGGTTCCGATCAATATCGTGGTTGGTTTCAATCGGCATTATTGACGGCGATTGGACTCGAAGGCAAAGCCCCATATAAAAATTTGATTACGCATGGATTTACGATCGATGAAAAAGGACAGAAAATGTCGAAGTCGATCGGCAATGTGATCGCGCCTGAAAAAGTCGTCGACACCCTCGGCGCCGATATTTTAAGGCTCTGGATTGCTTCTACGGATTATACGGCAGATATGTCGCTCTCCGATGAAATTTTAAAACGCTGCTCGGAATCGTATCGACGTATTCGAAACACGGCGCGGTTTTTATTATCGAATTTATATGATTTTACGTATGAAAGCGAACATGTAAAGAATGACGAGCTACTGGTCTTTGATCGCTGGATTTTAGTACAAGCACAACAATACCAGCAAGAAATTATTGAAGCTTACCGAACTTTTAATTTTCATATCGTCGTGCAAAAGATACAATATTTTGCCTCGATTGTCTTAGGTAGTTTTTATTTAGATGTCATCAAAGATCGCTTGTATACGGTGAATGGCATCGCGCGTCGCTCTGCGCAAACAGTGCTGTATCATTTAATGGAAGCGATGGTACGCTGGATGGCACCGATTTTAAGTTTCACCGCAGAAGAAATTTGGCAAGCCATGCCGGCGGGACGCTCAGAATCCGTGCATTTAGAATCGTGGTATGAAGGGTTGGAATCAGTCAGCTTATCACCACTTTTTTCAGCAGAAGAAATAACGCAATTGATTAGCTTACGCGAGCAAGTGAATAAGTCTATTGAAGAAGCACGGCAAGCGGGACTCGTGGGCTCTGCTTTAGAGACTGAGATTACGCTAAATGTCAGCGCAAAAATTTTTGCTCTTTTACAAAAAATGGAAAATGAACTTAAATTTTTCTTTATCAGTTCAAAAGTGATTTTAAAAGAAGGGCATGCATTACAAATTAATGTGCAAAAAATCCCTTATGAAAAATGCGATCGGTGCTGGCATCGTTGCCCTGAGATTTCTGAGACACAAAAAATTTGCCATCGCTGTGAAACCAATTTACACAAAGATGGCGAAGTGAGAGAAATGATATGAGAATTTATGAATGCCCCCTTAACAAGGGGGCTGTCGACACAAGTCGACTGGGGGATTTATTTTCTATATTACCTAAAAAATCCCCCCCTATTGGCTACGCCAATTTCCCCCCTTATTAAGGGGGGGGGTACCAAAATTTTATTAAAGGACTTTTTATGAATACCAAAAATCTCCACTGGCTCTGGATCAGCGTCTTTATCATTGTCTGCGATCAAATCGCTAAAATTATCGTTGCACGATCGATTGGACTTGGCCAAGGCATTGAGCTCAATAGCTATATCAACCTCGTGCATGCGCATAATTACGGCGCAGCGTTTAGCTTTTTAGATATCCGCGGTGGCGGACAGCGCTGGATATTCACGACCATTTCTATTGTGGCCAGTGTGCTGCTCATCGTCTGGCTCATGCGAACGCCTAGCTCAAAAAAATGGCAGTCGCTCAGCTTATCGCTTATCATCGGCGGGGCGCTCGGCAATTTTTGGGATCGCTTTGCACAAGGCTATGTCATCGACTTTCTCGATTTCCATTATAAAGGCCTGCATTGGCCTGCGTTCAATATTGCTGACAGCGCCGTATCTTTAGGCGCAGTAATTTTAATCTGCCTTTTGGTGTTTGGGAAACAGTAATGAAGGATTCCCTCGACCTTTCTTCCGCTACTCTTTATCTTGCCAATCCGCGTGGATTTTGTGCGGGCGTTGAACGCGCTATTCAAATGGTTGAACGTGCCTTAGAAGAAATTGGCTCGCCGATTTATGTCAAACATGAAGTCGTACACAATCAATTTGTCGTTGAGAATTTAAAAAAGAAAGGCGCGATTTTTATTGAAGATCTTTGCGATGTTCCTGCGGGAGCAACTTTAATTTTTAGTGCCCATGGCGTTTCACAAGCGGTACGTAATGAGGCCAAAGTGCGTGGTTTCACACTCTTTGATGCAACGTGCCCGCTCGTTCAAAAAGTCCATGCGGAAGTCATCCGTTATGACAAACAAGGTATTGAATGTATTTTGATTGGGCATAAGGGACACCCTGAAGTCGAAGGCACGATGGGACAATATCATAACCCTGAAGGCGGTATGTATTTAATCGAAACTGAACAGGATATCGAAAACCTCAAGGTAAAAAATCCCGAGAAATTGGCTTATATGACGCAAACCACTTTATCCGTCGATGATACAAGTAAAATCATTGAAAAATTACGCGCTAAATTCCCCGCTATTCAAGGCGCTAAAAAAGAAGATATTTGCTACGCCACACAAAACCGTCAAGATGCCGTGAAAACTTTGGCTAACAGTTGTGATGTGGTGTTAGTTGTGGGTTCTATTACAAGCTCGAATTCCAATCGCTTGCGAGAATTATCCGAACGCATGGGTGTTCCAGCATATCTCATCGATAAGGCTGCTGAAATTCAAGATGCCTGGCTTATCGGCAAAAAAAACATCGGCCTCACCGCTGGCGCGTCTGCGCCGGAAGTGTTGGTGCAAGAAGTGATTAACCATCTTAAAAATAAAGGGCTTGAACAAGTGCGCTCTTTGGAAGGACGAGAAGAAAATATCACCTTCGCCCTGCCTAGAGAGTTACGCAGAAGTACTTCCTTCTAAGCTGCAGCTATAATCAGTTGAAACGCTAAGCGTCTTCTCCTCCGTTATTTTTTGAGGTAAAAGCGGCTGCTTGTCAGTCTGAATAGATGCTGCTTTTTGCGTTTCTTTTGAATCCTGAATTCGCTTATAAAACCATTCCCCGCCCATACTCCATATAAATTGTCGAATAATGTCTGCGCCAGAAATCGGCAATAAAAATGCGGCCAAGCCTGAAAGATAAGGCGAAAACCCTTCAACAAAAGGATCCACTGTCTCATTTTTTCCCTGACAAAACCCTATAAATTTCGCCAAAGAAGCACTCTCTTTTTCAAGCATATAAAATTCAATAAAGAAGCTACAAGAAATAATCAGCGCCAAAAAGTTGGACATCCAAAAAGCTGCATTTTTATGCTGTGCATAAATCACTTTTGCAATCCGAGAATATATTTCAGAATAAAAATCAAAAAATAAAAAAAATTCTCCTATATTTAAAAAACAAGCTGCGCCCCAGCGAACATAAAAAGCTTCTGCAAAATTTTTAAAAGATAATTTTTGTTCTTCAAAAATCTGTGCTGTATAAACCCGTGGAATAAATAAAAAGAAAGCTAGCAGCAATGCAATAAAAGTATTGGTCATTGCCATGGGAAAATTTAGGTGTTCGTGCCCTCCGGAAAGATTTCGCTGAATATATGCTGCAATCGTTTCATCTTCTCTTTTTTTAAATTTTTTGAAAAAAGATTCAGTCCCGTTGGCGTTAAGCAAAGTCGATAAAATAAAATTACAACTGCCACAAATAGCGCCAATAATACTACTTATAAAGCCATTTCCTAGTAAAGACTGTACACCAAAAAAAGTTAACGCAGCAGGAGCGACTGCCGCACAAAGTCCTAAAAAAAAGGCTATACTAGAAGCATAGGTTTTACTTAAGCCTGGATAATGGGCAATTCCCATAAAATTAAAGAGTGCGCCTCCCATCGGTGCAAATGCTTTCAAAAAGATGTTTACAAGCGGAATACTGCTTTGCGCAGCTATTAAAGAAGCTGAACTTGCCACAGCCATTCCTCCAATCACCGCATCAGAAATGGGATAATTACCATACAAAGGAGGTACAATATAACCTGCCTGCCAAGCAGAAATAGGCTGATATTGCTCAGTCTTATTTTTCCATTGACGATAGATAAAATCAAATATCTTCACTTGCCGAATACCGCCCAAGTGCCCGCTCACCTTACCAGGATAAGACTGTAAGGTAGAATCAAAATTTTTTGGTAATAAAGCAACTGTATTTTTTAATAGTCCGCCAATAAAAAGACAAAAAACTTCTTCTGTTTTTGAAGGTAAAGATTGATCATTCGCTTGCTGCACTACCTGGGCAATGACAATATTCTCAATTTTCCAATAAGCAGGATTTCCCTGCTTATCTCGGTATTCAACCAAAAGCTTAAATTCTTTGACAGAAGCTTCTTCGCTGACTAAATGAAAAGTAAAATCATTGATTTTAAAGTTCGATAACTGTTCTTGAATGCGCCTTAGGGTAGTACTTCCAATCGCTTGCCCAGCAAATCTAACACTATGATAAATTGAAAAATAGGTAACGCCATCGATAACCAGGGTCTTCATAAGAGTCTCTTCTAAATAATAATAAATAATGATGGATTTTGTAGAGATTTTGCCGCCTGCCTTAGTGTTACAAAATCCTACATTGAGAAGGAATAGCCGCTAAGACAGGCTGGGCATCCAAAAAATAATAATAAGTGAGGCAAGAGAATGGGAAAGTATAGAAAATACTGCGTAAAGGTTGGGATGAAAAGAAAATTCGTTCATTATAATTATCTCTTGATTTTTTATTATTACATAGTGCCATAATAATTGTCAAGCCTTTATAAATTTGCTATAATTCGCCTTCACGCGCCCGTAGCTCAGCTGGATAGAGTACCTGGCTACGAACCAGTAGGTCGGGAGTTCGAATCTCTCCGGGCGCGCCATCTTACTATTATGATCTATTTTTTCTACGCTTTACTTCTGATTGTTTTTCATCATCCGGAATTTATTAGTTTCCCTTTGGTGGGATTTGCATTACGAGTTACCGTCACCCCCGCGCAGGCGGGGGCCCATGGACCCCTGGATTCCCGCTTTTGCGGGAATGACGTAATATCGATTCTCGCCATCACAATTATCTTCCCTTGGCTTTTATATGTCCATTACCCCGTGCCTTGGTCAGAAATTATAATGCTGACGTTATTTATGTTAAGTGGCATTAGTATAATTATGGGAATGGATTCCCGCCTGCGCGGGAATGACGGACAAGGGAAGTATCTTTTAGCAAGTATAATTTTTTTCTGGGCTTGGATGAATCTCGAAACCTTTATGAGCGGGATGCTGTATCCCAAGACGATGACAGGGTTTATGGAATGCTATGTGATGGCGCTGCCGTTTTTAAAAAACAGCCTTATTGCGAATGCGCTGTGCTTTTTTTCTTTTCAGGATTTTCGCGAAAAACAATTACCGTTTTTCCGACTATCTGCACCAAGAGTGCTTGATGTTCGGCAATAATTTCTTCTGCCATAATTTGAATAACAGCGCGATCGTCCGTCGCGATTTTTATTTTAATGAGTTCATGCGCGGTGAGCGCAAAATTAATTTCTTTGTGGACTTCAGCAGTGAGTCCTTTTTTAGCACCAATTAAAATCACGGGATTTAAATGGTGGGCTTTTTTTCTTAAGAGATCAATTTGTTTGTTCATAGATTAAGTACCCCTCACCCGTTGACTTCGTCACCGACCTCTCCCGCAAAGGGAGAGGTGAAACTATAATTAAAATACCTTATTAATATTACTCGTTAAACAAGAATTCAACAGTACCATTTTTTTCGAGTAACTCTAAAGCTTTACCCGCGCCGCGAACTACGCAACTCAACGGATCTTCTGCCACGGTCACAGGGAGTCCCGTTTCTTCGGTGAGCAAGCGATCGATATCGCGAAGTAGCGCGCCGCCACCCGTGATCATCATGCCGCGCTCTGCAATATCTGAGGCCAATTCTGGTGGAATTTTTTCAAGCGCAGAGCGTACTGCTGTCACTATACCGGATAAAGGCTCTTGCAACGCTTCCAACACTTCTTTGCTACTTAAAATAAAGGTTTTAGGTATACCTTCCGCTAAATTACGGCCGCGTACTTCCATTTCACGAATATCAGGGCTGGGAAAAGCAGAGCCAATCGTTTGTTTAATTCTTTCTGCAGTCGATTCCCCAATTAAGGTGCCATAATTACGACGCACATAATTGACGATCGCTTCATCAAATTTATCACCGCCAATACGCACGGACGTAGAATACACAATGCCATTCAAAGAAATGATGCCGACTTCTGAGGTTCCGCCACCGATATCGAGTACCATCGAGCCGCGCGCTTCATGGACCGGTAATCCAGCACCAATCGCAGCAGCCATAGGCTCTTCCATTAAATACACTTCACTCGCCCCGGCCCCAATCGCCGATTCACGAATTGCGCGACGCTCCACTTGCGTTGAACCGCAAGGCACACACACGAGTACACGAGGGCTCGGTCTGAAAAAACGGTTTTGATGTACTTTACCAATAAAATGCTGCAGCATTTTTTCAGTGACATAGAAATCTGCAATCACGCCATCTTTTAAAGGACGTACCGCGCGAATACTTCCAGGCGTACGGCCCAGCATCGTTTTAGCTTCAATTCCTACTGCGGCAATTTCAATATCTTTTTGATTACCTAAAGCATCACCGCGAAACGCGACAACGGAGGGTTCATTGAGAACAATTTCGCCTTCACAAGAAATCAGGGTATTGGCTGTGCCTAAATCGATGGCAATATTTTTAGAAAAGAGACTGCGTAATTTGCGTAAAAATAACATAATGTTTGTTCCTATTTTTTGGGTAAATATAAATCGGTGATGGTGCCTTCAAAAATTTCTGATGCCATCATAATACTTTCAGATATTGATGGATGCGGATGAATGGTGAGCGCAATATCTTCGGCATCACAACCCATCTCTATTGCCAGCGTAATTTCAGAAATCATCTCACCTGCATTCGGTGCAATAATAGCGCCGCCCAAAACGCGCCCACTCTGTTTATCAAAAATCAGTTTGGTCATGCCTTCTGTTCTATCCATACTAATAGCGCGGCCACTGGCGGCATGCGGAAATTTTGCAATTGCATAATCAATCCCTTGCGCAATAGCTTCTTTTTCTTGAAGTCCTGTCCACGCGACTTCAGGATCCGTATACGCTACAGAAGGAATGGTTTTAGGTTCGAAATAATGGTTTTTTCCTGCAATCACTTCTGCCGCAATATGACCTTCAGGCACGGCTTTATGCGCAAGCATCGGTTGCCCCACTACATCACCGATCGCATAAATATGAGAGACATTAGTGCGCTGCTGTTTATCCACGGCAATAAAGCCGCGATCGCTTACCGTCACGCCCGCTTTTTCGGCCGCAATTTTTTTACCGTTGGGGGTACGTCCCACGGCCGATAAAATAAAATCAAATTTTTCGACGATCTCACCACTGCTACTCGCCATAGTCACAAACAAGCCTTCTTTTTTTGCTTCGACTTTTTTCACTTGTGTGGAGAGCCAAATATTTTCGTATTGTTTGCTCACATATTTTTGATACGCGCCGACAATATCTTTATCAAAACCTGCGATGAAGCTGTCAGCCATTTCAACGACATTGATAGACATTCCCAATGAATGATAGATGGTCGCCATTTCAAGACCAATGATACCGCCGCCCAAAACCAGCATACGGCCTTTATGCACAGGCAATTCCAAGGCACCCGTTGAATCAACAATACGGGGGTCCTCGGGTAAGAAAGGCAATTTCACCGGCTCTGAACCGACTGCAATGATTGCTTGTTCAAAGTTGATTTTTACTGTGCCATTTTTTTGTTTAACTTCAAGCGTGTGCGAATCTGTAAAACTGGCGTCACCTTGGATGACTTCTACTTTGCGTTGCTTCGCCATTGTGACAAGACCTGCGGTCAATTTTTTCACAACACCGCTTTTATAATCAACCCACTTGCTCGCATCAATGTTGATATCGCCAAAGCTAATCCCATGAGAAGCTGCACCTTTGGCTTCCTCGACCACTTTAGCCAAATGGAGTAAGGCTTTGGAAGGAATGCAACCCACATTCAGGCACACGCCTCCCAACGTTTCTCTGCGATCAACCAACACCACTTGTTTCCCAAGATCGGCTGCGCGAAACGCGGCAGAATATCCGCCAGGTCCCGCACCGATCACGACTACTTGTGTTTTGAGTGTCTCGCTCATAGTTCTACCCTATTTGATTTAACGCTGCACGTAAAGCTTCTTCAACAGACTCAGGCGCATTATCCATCCCCATTGCATCAGCAGCTCTGCGTAAGAGACGTTTGCGTTTAATTTCCGCATGATGCGCAAGTCCGCTTCCTGCAGGAATAAGACGTCCCACCATCACGTTTTCTTTAAGACCTCTGAGTTCATCCACTTTACCGGTCACGGCCGCTTCCGTCAAGACACGCGTGGTTTCTTGGAAAGAGGCAGCTGATAAGAAGGATTCTGTTGACAGAGAAGCTTTGGTAATACCTTGCAATAGACGCTGATAGTTTGCAGGCGCTTGTTTTTCACTCACGGCTTTATCATTTTCAGCAAGAACATTGCCAAGCTCAACTTGCTCGCCTTTCAAGAGTTTGGTATCACCTGAATTTTCAATCAAGACTTTACGCAACATTTGACGAATGATAACTTCAATATGTTTATCATTGATCTTGACGCCTTGTAAGCGATAGACTTCTTGCACTTCATTGATTATATAATCTGCAAGGGCTTCTACGCCCTGTAAGCGTAAGATGTCATGCGGATTCAAAGGGCCGTCAGAAACAACTTCACCTTTTTGAATATGCTCACCTTCAAACACGTTCACTTGACGCCATTTAGGAATGAGAATTTCATGCGCAACGCCTTGTTCTGTCGTAATGAGTAAACGGCGTTTATTGCGTGTGTCGCTACCGAAACTGACGATACCGCTGATCTCTGCAAGCACTGCAGGATCTTTAGGTTGACGTGCTTCGAAGATATCTGCAACACGTGGCAGCCCCCCGGTAATATCGCGGGTTTTGGCTGACTCTTGTGGAATACGTGCAATGGCATCACCCACAGAAATTTTCGCGCTGTCTTCTAAGCTTAAAGTTGCATTCGATTGCAGGAAATAATGCGCAGGAATTTGTGTGCCTGCAATTTTTAAATCCTGTCCTTTAGCATCGACAAGTTTAACCATCGGACGTAAATCTTTACCGGCGTTAGATCGCTGCGCAGGATCGATAACTACGATCGTGCTAAGGCCTGTGAGTTCATCGGTTTGTCTATCGATGCTTAAGCCTTCGATCATATCCATGAATTTCACGGTACCCGCCACTTCTGTAATAATCGGATGCGTATGCGGATCCCATTCAGCCACTACAGTGCCTGCATCAATTTTTTGTTTATCTTTGACAGAAAGCTCTGCACCATAAGGCACTTTATAACGCTCTCTTTCACGGCCTTGTTCATCCATCAATAAAAGTTCACCCGAGCGTGATACGCTGACAAGTTTACCGTTACTGCGGGTCACCGTTTTCATATTCATGAGGCTCACTGAACCTTTATTTTTCACGCGAATATGATTATCAACGCTGGATGCAGAAGCGGCTCCCCCGATGTGGAACGTTCTCATGGTCAGCTGTGTTCCAGGTTCACCAATCGATTGCGCGGCGATAATTCCTACCGCTTCGCCTTCATTCACTAAATGGCCACGCGCTAAATCGCGCCCATAACAGTTGGCACAAAGTCCATAGCGTGTTTGGCACATAATGGGGCTTCGTACACTGACTTGATAAATACCAGATTCTTCGATGAGGTGCACCATTTTTTCATCAAGAACCGCGCCTTTAGCAGCAATCATTTTATTGCTACCAGGCACTAAAATATCTTCCAGTGCTACACGTCCTAAAATACGATCCGCCAGAGGCTCAACCACGTCACCGCCTTCAATATTAGGCGTCATGACAAGTCCTTTCGTCGTACCGCAATCATCTTCAGTGATAACCACATCTTGCGATACATCCACCAAACGGCGCGTCAAGTAACCTGAGTTCGCTGTTTTCAGTGCGGTATCGGCAAGACCTTTTCGCGCACCGTGGGTTGAAATAAAGTATTGTGATACATTCAAACCTTCACGGAAGTTCGCAGTAATCGCCGTTTCAATAATGCTACCATCCGGACGCGTCATAAGTCCCCGCATACCAGAGAGCTGACGCATTTGTGCAGCAGAACCCCGCGCACCTGAGTCTGACATCATATACACTGAATTGAAGGATTCTTGTTTAACCGTATCACCTTTGGCATTTTTCACATACATCGTTGACAGATTTTCCATCATCGATTTAGCCACTTGCTCATTGGCACGCGACCAAATATCAATGACTTTACTGTAACGTTCCCCTGCGGTCACGAGTCCACTGTTATATTGTGTTTCAATATCTTTGATTTCTTTTTCTGCAGCAGCAATAAGCGCATCTTTTTCTGCAGGAATTTCTAAATCATCAATACCGATAGAAATACCCGATACGGTAGCAAATCGGAAACCCAAATACATGAGTTGATCGGCAAATACGACGGTCGCTTTCACCCCGAGTTCACGATAGCAATAATCGAGCAGTTTAGAAATCGATTTTTTCTTCATCACGGTATTGGCAAGTGCGAAAGGGAATCCTTCGGGCAGAATTTCAGCGAGAAGCGCGCGACCCACAGTCGTGTCGACCATCACTTTTTTCAGCATGTCTTTTTTATCGACACCGGGCAGACGCACTTTGATTTTGGCATGGAGTTCTACTGCGTGGCTATCGTAGGCACGACGCACTTCAGCGATATCGGCAAATATCGAACCTTCCCCTTTGCCATTAATTTTTTCACGCGATAAATAATACAGTCCCAAAACCACGTCTTGCGTAGGAATAATAACGGGATCGCCGTTAGCAGGGGACAATACGTTGTTCGTGGACATCATCATGGCACGCGCTTCTAATTGCGCTTCTAAAGTCAGGGGCACATGCACGGCCATTTGGTCACCGTCAAAGTCGGCGTTATACGCTGTACACACGAGCGGATGTAATTGAATCGCTTTACCTTCTATCAGTACAGGTTCAAAGGCTTGAATCCCTAAACGATGGAGTGTAGGCGCGCGGTTTAATAAAACGGGATGCTCGCGAATAACGTCATCTAAAATATCCCAGACCACAGATTCTTCACGCTCTACCATTTTTTTTGCAATCTTGATGGTTGTTGCAAGTCCACGTTCTTCGAGCTTACTGAAAATAAAGGGTTTAAATAATTCGAGCGCCATTTTTTTCGGCAGTCCGCATTGATGCAAACGCAAAGTAGGACCCACGACGATAACCGATCGGCCTGAATAATCTACACGTTTACCCAAAAGGTTTTGACGGAAACGTCCGCCTTTTCCTTTGATCATATCCGCGAGTGATTTTAACGGACGACGGTTAGAGCCAGTAATTGCACGGCCACGGCGACCATTATCAAATAAAGCATCGACCGCTTCTTGCAGCATCCTTTTTTCATTGCGCACGATAATTTCAGGCGCATTGAGTTCGAGTAATCTTTTTAAACGATTGTTACGGTTGATGACACGACGATAGAGATCGTTCAAATCAGACGTGGCAAATCGGCCTCCATCCAGTGGCACCAATGGGCGAAGTTCTGGTGGCAATACGGGTAATACTGTCATGACCATCCACTCGGGTTTGTTGCCGGAGGTTTGAAAGGACTCGAGTAATTTTAAGCGTTTCCCTAATTTTTTGAGTTTAGTCTCAGAATCAGTGCTTTCCAATTCTTCACGAATCGTTTTGATTTCATCTTCAAGATCAAGGCCTTGAAGCAAGAGTTGAATCGCTTCAGCGCCCATTTCCGCTTTGAAGTCAGAGCCATACATTTCCAAAGCTTCCACATACGTTTCTTCGGTCATGAGCTGGCCTTTAGGGTACGGCGAAGAGCCGCCATCAACCACGATATACGCTTCGTAATACAGCACGCGTTCAACTTCACGCAAAGTTAAATTCAGCGCAAGTGCAATACGAGAAGGCAAGGACTTTAAGAACCAGATATGCGCAACGGGCGCAGCAAGGTCAATATGACCCATACGCTCACGACGCACTTTCGTTAATGTGACTTCAACACCACATTTTTCACAAATCACACCGCGGTGTTTTAAGCGTTTATATTTACCGCACAAACATTCATAATCTTTGATCGGTCCAAAAATTTTAGCGCAGAAGAGTCCATCACGTTCAGGACGCAGCGTACGATAATTAATCGTTTCAGGTTTTTTCACTTCCCCAAAAGACCATGACAGAATCTTTTCAGGAGACGCAAGTCCCGTGCGGATCACATTGAATACGTTCTCTCCTAAAAATTGAGGAATAGACGTATGCGTTTTCACCGCATTATTTTTTAAAAACTGATCTAAATAGCTCATCGTTACTCTCCAAAATTATTCGTCTGTAAGCTCAAGTTCCATATCAATGGCCAGAGCTCTTATCTCTTTGGTCAATACATTAAAGGATTCAGGAATGCCTGTATCCATTTGGTAATTACCATCCACGATATTTTTGTACATGCGGGTACGTCCTGTAATATCATCCGATTTCACGGTTAACATTTCTTGAAGCGTATAAGCTGCGCCATAAGCTTGCAGCGCCCACACTTCCATCTCACCAAAACGTTGGCCCCCGAATTGTGCTTTACCACCTAAAGGTTGTTGTGTCACCAGACTGTAAGAACCTGTTGAACGGGCATGCATTTTGTCATCGACCAAGTGATCGAGTTTCATCATATACATATACCCTACCGTCACAGGGCGATCAAACGCTTCTCCTGTGCGGCCATCATATAACATGCTTTGACCATTGTTAGGCAGCCCCGCAAGTTCCAATAATTTTTTCACATGCGACTCTTCAATACCGTCAAAAACAGGTGTTGCAATAGGCACACCGTCTTTTAAGTTATTGGCTAAATCCATGATAGCCACATCAGACATCGCAGTAAAATCAACTTTTTCATTGCCGGTTGTGTTATAGATGCGATCCAAAAGGGTACGCATTTTGGCTACAGTATGATGCGCTTTGATCGCCACATCAATTTGTTTGCCGAGCCCCTTGGCCGCAAAACCTAAATGCGTTTCTAAAATTTGTCCAACGTTCATACGCGATGGCACCCCGAGCGGATTTAAAATAATATCCACTGGTGTTCCATCTGCCAAGTGCGGCAAATCTTCCACAGGAACAATATTGGAGACTACCCCTTTATTTCCGTGGCGGCCTGCCATTTTATCACCTGGTTGAATACGACGTTTCACTGCCAAGTAGACTTTCACAATTTTAATCACGCCAGGCGATAAATCATCCCCTTGTGTAATTTTTTTGCGTTCCAGCGCAAATTTAATTTCGTGATCGCGGCGAAGCTCTTTGATTTTAGATTCCGCTTCTTCCAATTTTTTATTGTGTTTTTCTTCTTTAAAGCGAATGTCAAACCATTTATCTTTGGCAAGCTCTGTCAATTTCTCACGCGTAACGGTATCGCCTTTTTTAAGACCAGCACCACCTTCTACGGCCTGTCCCACAATCGCGTTGAATAAACGTTGATACACGTCATTTTCTAAAATGCGGAATTCATCGTTTAAATCTTTTTTAACAGCATCGAGTTTTTCTGCTTCAATGGCTAACGCACGTTTATCTTTTTCAAGACCTTCGCGCGTGAAAATTTGTACATCGATCACAGTACCTGACATACCTGAGGGTACGCGCAGTGAAGTATCTTTCACATCAGACGCTTTATCACCGAAAATCGCACGCAAAAGTTTTTCTTCGGGCGTTAATTGTGTTTCACCTTTGGGCGTCACTTTACCGACCATCACGTCCCCTGCATTGACTTCAGCACCAACAAAAATCACACCACTTTCATCAAGTTTAGCGAGCATCGTTTCGCTGATGTTCGGAATATCACTCGTGATTTCTTCTTCACCAAGTTTCGTATCACGCGCGACGCAAGTCAGCTCTTCGATATGAATACTGGTGTAGCGATCTTCTTCGACTAAACGTTCAGATAATAAGATAGAATCTTCAAAGTTATAGCCGTTCCAGGACATAAATGCCACGAGTAAATTTTGCCCGAGTGCAAGTTCGCCTAAATCCGTAGAAGAACCATCGGCAAGCACGTCTCCTGCTTGAATCACATCACCCACGCGAACGAGTGGGCGCTGATTCATGCAAGTATTTTGGTTAGAACGGGTATATTTTAAAAGATTATAAATATCTACCCCGGATCCACGATCTTCAGATTCATGTGCTCTCACAACGATACGGCTTGCATCAACAGCATCGACCAGGCCGGCACGTTTAGCAATCACAATAACGCCTGAGTCACGGGCTACGAGACGTTCCATACCAGTTCCGACAAGCGGTTTTTCCGCACGTACCGTCGGCACGGCTTGACGTTGCATGTTAGATCCCATGAGTGCACGGTTGGCATCATCATGTTCCAAGAAAGGAATGAGAGAAGCTGCAACCGATACGGGTTGCTGCGGCGCGACTTCGATATAATCAATTTTTTCTAATGGCACAATCAGCGTGTCACCTTGGTGACGTGCGGCCATCATTTCATCTTGAATAACGCCTTTTTTATCAATAGTCACTGTGGCTTGTGCAATATAGTGATCGCCTTCTTCAATCGCCGATAAATAATGCACTTCATCGGTCACTTTACCTTTGACCACCGGATGAAAAGGTGTCTCCAAGAAACCATATTCATTGGTCCGCGCATACACAGCTAAAGAGTTAATGAGTCCAATGTTTGGACCCTCTGGGGTTTCAATCGGACATAAACGACCATAGTGTGTGGGATGTACGTCACGTACTTCAAAGCCTGCACGTTCACGCGTCAAACCGCCTGGCCCTAATGCAGAGACACGGCGTTTATGCGTAATGCCTGATAAAGGATTGACTTGATCCATAAATTGCGACAATTGTGATGAACCAAAAAATTCTTTGATAGTCGCTGAAATAGGTTTAGAATTGATCAAATCTTGCGGCATAAGATTATCGGATTCTGCTAAATTCAGGCGCTCTTTGACCGCGCGCTCGACACGCACAAGTCCTAAACGGAATTGATTCTCAGTCATTTCCCCCACTGAGCGAATACGACGATTGCCCAAGTGATCGATATCATCGACTGATCCAAGACCATTCCTGATTTTCACAATTTCTTTCATCACATCGACGATATCCTCACGCGTTAATACGCTGAGACCTTCATCGGTTTGTCTTCCCAAACGACGATTAAATTTCATGCGACCCACTGCCGATAATTCATAGCGATCTTTATCAAAGAATAAACCATGAAAGAGTTGATCCGCTGATTCTTTTGTCGGTGGCTCACCCGGACGCATCATGCGATAAATTTCAACCTGCGCTTCTAATTGATTACGTGTGGTATCAATTTTTAAGGTATCTGAAATATAAGCACCTTTATCGATATCATTCACATAAATGGTATAGACAGTTTCAATGCCATTTTTACGCATTTTTTTAATAAGCTCTTCAGTCACTTCTGCATTGACGTCGGCTAAAATTTCACCCGTTACAGGGCTCACCACAGGCTTAGAAATAACTTTCCCAACGAAATAGGTATCAGGAATTAAAAGACGTTTGATGCCCGCTTTTTCAAATTCACGAATATGTTTTACCGTAATACGTCGACCTTCTTCCACGAGTAAATTACCGTGATTATCTTTGATATCAAACGAGGCCATTTCACCTTTTAAACGTTCAGGCACAAGTTCCAATTCAATACCTTCTTCGCGAATATGATACACATTCATGTCAAAGAACAAATCAAGAATCGCTTCATTGTTATAACCTAGCGCGTGAAGTAACACAGTCGCGGGTAATTTTCTACGGCGATCTACACGTGCAAATAAGCAATCTTTGGGATCAAATTCAAAATCGAGCCATGAGCCGCGATAAGGAATCACGCGCGCTGAAAATAAAATCTTGCCGGAAGAATGTGTTTTACCGCGATCATGATCAAAGAATACACCGGGTGAACGATGAAGTTGTGATACCACAACCCGCTCGGTTCCATTGATGACAAACGTTCCGTGTGCAGTCATTAAAGGAAGCTCGCCCATGTAAACATCTTGCTCGCGCACTTCTTTCACTTTGCGGTTTTTTTCACTCGAGCCTTCTCTATCAAAAATAATCAGTCGCATTTTCACGCGCAGTGATACGCCGTAGGTCAGCCCGCGAACACGACATTCTTGTTCATTAAAAAGAACTTCTCCTAAGTTATAACTGATAAATTGCAATTCAGCACTGCCAGAGTTACCAACAATGGGAAAAATACTGTTAAAAGTAGCCTGTAATCCTTCATTTTTTCTATCGTGCGCAGGTACATCGCGTTGTAAAAACTTTTTATAAGAGTCAACTTGGATTGCCAGTGAATAAGGTGCTTCTAATGTAGCAGCGCCTTTCTTCCCGCAATTTTTACGAATTCGTTGGTTTCGAGTATTTAATGTTAACGGCATCTTTTAACCCCAGAGGAATAATATTGTCATGACAAAAGGGCAAAGGCATTATCTTTATTATCGATAATGCTTTGCCACCCTTGCCTTAATGTCAGCTTACTTAATTTCAGCTTTAGCACCAGCTTCTTCAAGCTTTTTCTTGATCGCTTCTGCGTCCGCTTTAGGCGCAGCTTCTTTCACAGTAGAAGGAACACCTTCTACGAGATCTTTAGCTTCTTTTAAACCAAGACCTGTGAGTTCACGAACGACTTTAATGACGTTGACTTTGTTTTCACCAAAGCTTGTCATCACGACATTAAATTCAGTTTTTTCTTCCGCAGCAGCGGCAGCAGCTGCAGGTGCAGCAGCAACAGCAGTTGCTACAGCAGCAGTTACACCGAATTTATCTTCCATCGCTTTAACAAGTTCCACCACTTCCATGACGGAAAGTTGTGAAATGTCATCTAATATTTTTTGAACAGACATTGTTTGTCTCCTAAATAAGTTAATTAAAAATTTATGCTATTGCTTTTTTTCTTGCAGTGCATACACGGTACGCGTTAATTTGGCTACAGGCTCTTTGATCGTTCTTGCCAATTGCGCAATCGGTGCTTTCATCACCGACATCAATTGAGAGAGCGCTTCATTGAGCGTAGGTAATTTTGCAATCGACTCTAACTGCGTCGCGGCATATAAAACGCCACCAACGACTAAAGCTTTCACTTCAAGCTTGTCATTCGTTTTTGCAAAATCACGGATTAAACGCGCTGCAGCGGAAGGTTCACTGGAAAAAGCGAGAATTACAGGTCCGGTTAAAGACTCTGTCATACAAGCAAACCCAGTGTTTTTTACACCCAAACGCGCAAGCGTGTTACGTACTACTTTAATATAAACGCCAGATTTCCGCGCCAAGACGCGAAGCTCTGTCATTTGTGCAACAGATAAACCTCGATAATGCGCTACCACTGCAGAAACGGATCCTGAAGCGACTTCAGCAACCTCTGCAACAATAGCTTGTTTATTTTCAAGTTTTAATGGCATTAAAAAACCACCTCATCTGTTAATAGGGGTGACTGGTTAGAATCACCGTCTGCGTAGGATTTATAGTCTGGCACTGAAAATCAGTACTTTTCCTACCTACGGTCTTCGACAGTTGCGTGAAAAAAACTTTGAAATTTCTTTCACACGTACCGTCAAAATCGTTTTTTTCACCCCCCTTAATAAGGGGGGAAATTGGCGTAGCCAATGGGGGGATTTTTATAGCACGGATTTTTAAATCCCCCAGTCGACTTACGTCGACAGCCCCCTTGTTAAGGGGGCGTAAAATGCACTACCCCGCTATCGCCGCTTCGTCAATCACAAGGCCAAGACCCATCGTGCTCGACAGCGTGATTTTCTTTAAGTAAATTCCTTTAGAACTGCTGGGCTTTAATTTTTTTAAATCATTGATCACAGCACGGATATTTTCTTCTAAATCTGCAGGGGCAAAATTCACACGGCCAACGCTGCAATGAATCAGTCCATTTTTATCGGTACGGTATTGGGCTTGACCTGATTTGGCATTGCGCACAGCAGTAGCCACATCCGTCGTAACCGTTCCCACTTTTGGATTAGGCATGAGTCCGCGCGGTCCTAAGATTTGACCAAGCTGACCGATATGACGCATTGCATCAGGGGTCGCAATCAATACATCAAAATCAAGCTCTCCTGCTTTGATTTTTTGCGCTAAATCTTGAAAGCCTACAATATCAGCCCCAGCATTTTTAGCCGCTTCTGCAGGCGCGCCTTCAGTAAAGACGGCTACACGCACAGTACGGCCATTGCCTTTGGGTAAAATAGTAGCGCCGCGTACGGATTGATCAGATTTCTTCGCATCAATCCCCAGATTCACTGCCAAATCAATGGATTCATTGAATTTTTTGCTAGCGTGTTTTTTTAAAATTTCAGTCGCTTCTACAATGGTATACCGTTTACTTTTATCAACAGTAGCAATCATCGCTTTTCTGCGTTTCGTCATTTGAGCCATTATACACCTGCCTTAGCTTTCGCTGATTTTTTAAGCGCGGCCTCGGGAACACCAATGCCCATGCTTTTTGCACTACCTGCGACAGAACGCACTGCTGCTTCTACGCTTGCTGCGGTCAAGTCAGGCGTTTTTTGTTTAGCAATTTCCACCAAGTCTTCGTATTTGATATCGGCAATTTTTTCTTTACCGGGCGTTTTGCTGCCGGTTTTGATACCCAATTTCAAGAGCCATTTTTTGAGGAAGAAGCTCGTGGGCGGCGTTTTGGTAATAAAGGTGAAACTGCGATCAGAATATACCGTAATAACCACGGGTAATGGTACATCTTTTTCCACGTTCATTTCTTTGGTTCTGGCATTAAATGATTTGCAGAACTCCATGATGTTAACGCCATTTTGACCCAAGGCTGGTCCAATGGGTGGCGCGGGTGTCGCAGCTTGCGACTTCACTTGCAGCTTAATATAAGCTTGTATTTTCTTTGCCATGTTATTTGTCTCCTAGAGGTACAAGCGTGCTGATAAAGCACTCCCTCATGATAATGATATTGTTATTTTTCGTTGGCACAAAAAATAACCCTATATTTTTTCTTTTTGAACTTCAGTAAAATTCAAATCGACGGTCGTTTCACGACCAAAAATGAGAACGCCAACTTTTAAGCTTGCATTTTCATAATTCACTTCTTTAATTTCGCCCCTGAATCCTTTGAAAGGTCCTTCGCTGATTTCAACCAATTGACCTACTTCAAAATTCAATTTCTGTCTGGGTTTATCGGTACCCTCTTGAATTTGATCCAGCATTTTTTGGGTTTCTTTCGGGCTTAACGGCAAAGGCAAGGCTTCTTCTCCCAGCACATTGTCACCATTTTTATCAACACCCTTAGGCCCAATAAATCCAGAAATCCCTTTGGTTTTTTTCACCAAATGCCAGGTATCGCGGTTCATCGTCATTTCAAGCAGCATATAGCCGGGAAAGAGTTTGCGCTCTGTTTCTTTTTCATTGCCGTCTTTTTTGCGTTCTACCACTTTTTCAGTGGGAATTAAAATACGACCAAAAAAATGCTTAAATTCGGTTTCATCAATACGGGCTTGTAAGCGCTCAGACACTTCTTTTTCATACCCAGGTCTGACTTGCACGACAAAAAATTTTTTCGAGTTATTATCAGTATTGTGTGCTGATGTATGTTCTTGCATATCTTATCCTCGTTGACCAATTAAAAGGCCAATAAACCAATATAAAAAAGTATCCAGTCCCCAAATAATGAGCGACAACAAAATCACGAGTCCTATTACCACAAGCGTCATTCTGACCGTATCCTGTCTATTCGGCCACACGACTTTATAGAGTTCCATACGGGCCACGGTGGCAAACTTCCAGGCTTTTTGCCCTTGCGAGGTAAAAAACACGATGGCAATCAAAAACCCGATGCCAACAATCCAAGCAATAATACGCAGATAAATATCAACGAGTTGATACTGATAATTCAGCACCACACCTGCGATCAGCAACAATAGAGCAAGACCCCATAAAATAAGGTCTTTGGCACGAAAAGCGCGTTGTTTTTTATCGATATCTGACACAGTATTAATACGCTAAGAGAAGACTGAACTGGCGATTCTACAATATCTTTGAAGAAAATACAAGGGATTTTTGAGAAAATAGCATTTTTCTAGGAAAAGCAATAAATATAAGAGTTTCTTTAAAATACTATATTCCTTTACTTTTAATATATTAATGTATTAATGTATATGTATTTCTTTTGCTTTAATTATCTTGTTGATATTAAAGGTGTTTTTAAAAATTTACTTATAAACTTACTTGTAACCTCATTCAAATTAGTTATAAACTTACTTATTAAGTTAAAACTTTTATTCTTTATATACTCAAATGACTAGAGATTTCCCGATTTAAAAAATTGTTTCACCTCTCCCCTTGCGGGAGAGGTCGAGCCAGCAACGCTGGCGAGGGAGAGGGGTACCAAACAACCTTTTAAAATTAAATAGGTCTACATCTCTGAAAATTTTCAGTCAGCAATGTGCGCAATGATTCTCGATGATTTTCCATTGCTCTGAAAAAATTTCTACAGCTCTCCTCAAACTCAGAGAAGCTTAGGAAAAATCTATT
>JBILMY010000174.1:0-2862 GCA_044375265.1 Gammaproteobacteria bacterium
CCGCTGTTTTTCCCGTGCCGGTATTGGCAAGACCCACGATGTCACGGCCTTCTAAAATAGGCTTGAGGGTTTTATCTTGAATCGGTGTAGGGAACTGATAGCCTTTTTTAATCAAATTGGCCTGCAAGGGTTGGCTAAATTCAAAATCCGCAAACGTATATTGGGGTTTGTATACGACTTCTTCTGCTGGCAGTACAGCTTTATTAATAAATTTATCCGGATTGATAAAAGTCCCTTTTCGTTTATTACTGCTGCTGTTGCCGCCGCTTCGATTTTGACGAGGGCCTGCTGCAGCGGGTCTTTTACCAAACGAAGCAGCTGCGCGGGGACGACTTCCTTGACCTGATTTATTTTTAGAAGAATACGATGATGATGATGATTTTTTATGCATGAGGGTAGAGTTCCTATATTAAGTTAAATTTTTCCAGTGACGAATAAGCGCAACGAGAAAACTAAAAACTTATAAACTCGGCACCCATTGATGACATGAGTGGAAATACTATAGCATAATTACTCTACTTTGTAAAGCATATCCAAGACCTATTAAAATAGAACTTTGGAAAAATCTCTCAAAGTTTAATATTCCCCTAATAAAACCATTGTAAAATGTAAAGCCCTACAATATAATATCAAAATAATCCCTCATGTATAAAAACCCCAACACCGTAAGCGCTAACGAAGAAATTAATTGTAGTAATCCTCTTTGCAAAAATTCCATTGACATTAAAAAACTAAAAAATTATAAGGCGCAGAATATTTTGCTTGCTGAATATTTCTTTAAAAATGAGTGGTTTTGTGTTATGCATTGTTGCGAAAAAATAAAAAATACTTGGCCTACGCGATGTTCGATAAAAAATTGTGTTGCTTTTTTTGGAGGCCCCTACCAAAATTATGAGCAAGGCGGTTTTGCAATTGATGATACAAAAAATTTTGATCCCGAAGCGCATCGTTTTAGAAACTATTTTATATGCCCAAATCCGCATAAATAAGGTTGTATTATCTGCTAAGTATCACATATTACTTAGCATTAGAATCAGGCCATTTATACTCGTTTTTTTCACCAAGTTTAAAGTAATATCCCCATTTTTTATGGATAAGATAATCGAGCGAAAATTTGCCCGAGCCATGAAGCATGAGCAGCATTAAAAGCAGCCCCCAATTGATGTGATCATTAAGCCCTGCTGCGCCTGCCGTGGTCCACAAAAATCCAAAAGACAGGACGCACACAAGATTATAGATAAAAAAGATAAAGATAGCCAAGCGCCCGCCCAGCCCTAGCACCAATAAAAGCGGCAATAAAAACTCCATGCCAGTCCCTAAATAAGCGGCCGTTTCAGGTGATAAAAAAGGCACGTGGTAATCGTATTTAAATAAAACCACTGTGGTATTCCAATCCGTGATTTTAGACAAGCCCGATTGAAAAAAAATATTGGCTAACCAGAAGCGTACCAGTAAATCGCCCAGCGACTTGAAGTACTCAAGAAATTTTAAGAAAGGCGCAATAATTTTATTGGGAATAGTAATAGAGCTTTTCATATTTATGCGTTATTTTTTGCTTTTTATAATAAAAATAAGGCCAATATTATAGCATAAATCACTTCAATTGGCAAGGAATGTAACTATTACATTTTAAGACGCAAAAATTTTCTTGTTGTCGTCATTCCCGGATGCGCGGGAATGACGAATAAATGTGAGTAGCGGTATACTATTTTGAGCTAGAATCGCACCAACTATACTCGTTTTTTTCACCGAGCTTAAAATAATAACCCCATTTTTTATGGATAAGATAATCGAGTGAAAATTTGCCAGAGCCATGAAACATGAGCAGCATCAATAACAGCCCCCAATTCACATGATCCGCAAATCCTGCCTGCCCTGCAGCAGTCCAAAGAAAGCTAAAAGAAAGTACGCAAATAGCATTATAAATAAAGAAAATAAAAATAGATAAACGGCCACCCAATCCCAACACCAAAAGCACGGGCAAAATAAATTCCATACTGGTACCTAAATAGGCTGCCGCTTCAGGCGATAAAAAAGGAACATGATAATCGTATCTAAATAAAACAACGGTGGTATTCCAATCGGCAATTTTAGAAAGTCCTGATTGAAAAAAAATATTGGCCACCCAAAAACGTGCCATTAAATCACCCGCTGATTTGAAGTAGTCAATAAATTTCAAAAAGGGCGCAATAATTTTGCCAGGAATTGTAATATGGGATTTCATAGATAGACTCCTCAATGATTTTCTTTTAAAGTAGCGCCTTTTATTTGCGAGCAAATGCCCCCAGGAATGGCAATCCAGGCTGTTGAACTTTTGGGCGTTGAAACACTTCCTCCACAAGCTGTGGTGGGTGTTCCGCAATCATTCATACTCGCGGCTGCTACCCCATAGCATTTCACATAATCATTGGGAGAATAATCAGGTAGCGTTATTTTCACCGCAGTATCGGTGCAAGTATAAACTTTCTTATCATTCAGCATCCATTGTCCGCATTGCACAATGATGGGCTTTCCACCTGCCAATTTTCCACAAGTGGGTTTATCGCTAATGAGTATTTGACCGGTGGTGGTAGGAATGCCTTTACATTCCACAACAACGGGTTGACTCCGATCACAGGCAGTGAGCCCGACGGTAGCCATACTGACTAGTAAAAGAGTGCTAAATTTTTTAATCATAGATTTCATTCCTTGTATTTTTACAAAATTGAAGTATATCGCAATTTATACTATTTGCAAACAGCCCCGTTCCCATAACCGCCTGAGCATATCAAAGGAATCAAAGGAAACTTCTTGACTGGAAATTGTTTGAAGATGCGTCAGCGACATTAAGAACGTCCACTCTGCTTGAGAATCTATTTTCTT
>JBILMY010000175.1:0-2856 GCA_044375265.1 Gammaproteobacteria bacterium
CAGTTTTACATATCAACGTTTACGGTGGATGAAAAATTGCCCTTCATGCTTTTTATTCATGGCGGCCCAGGATTCAATTCAGAAATCCTGGAAACCATAATAGAGCAGTATCATTTATTTGATAGCTTAAAGGGTAATTTAATTTTTTATGATCAACGAAATTGCGGACGTTCTGCTAATAATCAGCTTCCCGTAAGCCATAACGATAATATTAATGACTTACAGGAAATTTATTCTTTCTTACAAAGTAAAAATATTGAAGTAAGCGCATTTATTGGGAACAGTTATGGCTCAAAATTATTGTATGATTTTTATAAGCAATATCCAAAGATAAGAGTTCCAGGTATATTTATTGCCATGGCAGAATCGATACTGATTCCAAGAGTCAATAATTTAATGCTTGATTTAAATTATTTGAAAATGGAAAAGCCGGAGGAATATAAAAAAATCCTTTCTGAAATGAAAGATGCTAATTTTAATTCTTTATGGCCATTAACGGAAAAGTTAGCGCCCTTATTTAAAGAAAATAAAATGCGGCCTTATTTTTATTGGGCTAATATAGAGTGGTTTGAAAAATACCAAAAAATAAAAGAGGCTTCACAGTATAAAGATAACCTTGAAGTTTTTACAAGCGTTCGAAAAGATCTTTATCAGTCAGTAGCTTCTCTTGATATGGAGGTGAATACACTTGATATAGATTATGTGTGGATCAATGGATTTCACGACTATATTATGGCGGGCGCGAGTGGTTTATTACAAGAGCCTAAAAAATCTCGACAAATGAAACTGACTTTTATGCAGTCTGCACATTATCCGCATATAGAAGAAAATGAAAGGTTTTGTGAGGTGGTAAATGACTTTCTTAAAAACACTCATTTTAATTAAGGGTCACACATGCCACAGTTAACGTTAAGACATATATTTGAAACGAGTTATTTTTATGGGTGATTATATGGGAAAAGCAATTTTATGTTATGGTTCATCTAATGTATGGGGATTTATCCCTGGCTCATTTGACAGTAACACCTGGCTGGCAGAGCGATATTCAAAGTCAGAAAGATGGCCGGGTATTTTAGAAACTGAATTATCTCCGTTGGGTTATTCCATTATTGAAGAAGGTCTCAATGGCCGAACGACAGCCTTTGATGATGAAGTTGCTAAAAAGCCTTACCGCAATGGGCTGACACAATTACCTGTTTGTTTAGAATCCCATTATCCTCTCGATCTGGTTATTTTATCTCTGGGCATTAACGATCTTAAAACGCAATACCAACAAAGTGCAGAATCTATCAGTGAAAATATGAGGGTCTTGGTTCAATTGGTAAAAAATAGTAATAAAGGGCCTCATCGAAATCCTCCTAAAGTTTTGCTTATCGCACCTCAGCTGCTTCGGCGCGAAGGGTTACCTATGCTGTCTTTTAATGAAGATTCACTCAAAAAATCTGCAGCACTTCCTGCTTTACTAAAAAAAATAGCAGAAGAGGAGAAAATATTTTTTATTGAAACGACTGATCTCCTGTCTAGTCCAAAAGACGGCATTCATTTGGATGCAGAAGGAAATAAAAAATTGGCTTTACGAGTGAAAGATAAAATTTTGACTGAGATTTTTGGTGGAAAATAAGGCTTTATATAATCAAATCATTAGCGTTGAGAGTTTTGAATTCAACTGCTTAATGAATGATTCCAATAAGCAGCCCTTATTATTTTTGCACGGCTTTCCGGATTTCTCCTGTTCATGGCGACATCAGTTAAATTTCTTTGCAAATGATTACCATGTTATCGCACCTGATTTACCAGGGTACAATCTTTCATCAAAGTTAACTTCTATTGAAGATTACCAAATTTTGAGAATAGTAGAAGGCTTAATTGCGCTGATTCAAAAATTATCACCACATCAAAAAGTTATTTTAGTAGGCCATGATTGGGGCGGCATTCTTGCTTGGACAATGGCACACTGTTTCCCAGATTATTTTGAAAAACTTATTATTATCAATGCACCTCATCCGCTTCTTTTTGAAAATATACTTTCAAAAGAGCCTGCTCAAGAAGCAGCCAGTAATTATATTAAGTTATTTATTAAGAACGATGCAGAAGCTTTATTAAAAGCAAAAGATTATAGTTTTTTAAAAGAAGCATTTTTAAACCGCTGCCTTCGTAAAGGATATTTTTCAGAAAAAGAAGGCGTAATATATGAAAATGCTTGGACAATAGAAGGCGCTTTAACAGGGATGCTTAATTATTATAGGGCTTCTTTTTCTATAAAAGATGAAAAATTAGTTTTTCATGCTGATTTACCAATGCTTACTCAGATTGAAATGCCTGTATTGGTTTTATGGGGCGAAGAAGATAAGGCATTAATTTTAAAAAACACTGAAGGGTTAGAGCAATTTTTTTCTAATATAAAAGTTAAAAAAATTCCTAATAAAGGCCATTTTTTAATTCATGAAATTTCAGATGAAATCAATTATACTACAGGTAATTTTTTAAGAGGTGAAATATGAAAAAAAGTAATGTTGAAAGTTTTGATTTAGATCATACAAAAGTAGTGGCTCCTTATATTAGATTAGCTTCAGAAGTTGCTGGTCAACATGGCGATAAGATTTATAAATATGACGTTCGGTTTAAGCAGCCTAATATGGAACACATGGAAATGCCTGGCTTACATTCATTGGAGCATTTAATGGCGCATTATATTCGAGATCATTTAAAGGGAGTAGTAGACATAAGTCCTATGGGATGTCAAACTGGATTTTATGCTATTGTATTAAATAATTCTTCTTGGGATGATTTTGCCAATGCATTTGCAAAAACATTAGAAAATGTTTTAGATGCTAAAGAAGTACCTGCAGCAAATAT
>JBILMY010000176.1:0-2851 GCA_044375265.1 Gammaproteobacteria bacterium
ACTCTTTATTTTTTCTTTATCGGAGATAAAAAAAATAATTTTCGGTTTGATTGTATTGTTAGTCCTAGCCTTGGGTATTTGGCATTTTGCGAAAAATACACAAGACGGATTGTTGCAAGTTCATCGAAATATTATTGCTTTTCAACAGGGCAATAAGGATGAGATGCACAATTCTACTGCTATCAGATTGCAATTTGTAAAAGATACTTATCATATGTGGCGACAAGCACCGATATGGGGGCAAGGTACAGGCGGAACGCTCAAAGCAGATATTGAAGTACAGGGCATTCGCTATGACGGAACGCCATTGACGCTCACAAATAACCAGCCCTTTATCGAATCGACCTATGGCTCTATGTTAGTGGAGCATGGCCTAGTAGGATTAATCGTTTTATTATTACTCTATGGTGTACAAGTCTGGAAAAGTTTTTCGCTGGGAGCTTTTTATCGTCCTTTGGCACTTGGGTTTATGCTTGTGATGATCATCGGTGGAATTGCGAATAATATGATGTTTGATGGCTCTACGCTGATTTTTTATGTATTTTTCAGTAGCCTATTTTTTATCAATGAATCAGAATTACCCCGTCATTCCCGCGTAGGCGGGAAAAAATCGGAAGGATATCCGATTTTTGACCATGCGTAAGCATGGTTTTTTCCGAAGGAAAAATGCCTACGCAGGAAGCGTTGGCACAATCCTATTCAAAGCTTTATGGACCCCCGCCTGCGCGGGGGTGACGGGTCGTATATGATTTCACTTCGGGCATCCTATTTAGCTATCGTTGAAAATCATTCCAACGCTCAAATGATTTCATTGATGCAGATGCTTGCAAATTATTGCCGGCAAGTGCATGATGAAAAAAAATTATTTAAACAGCTGACGATTGATTCCCTTTTTATTGAAGACAATAAAATCATTTATACGCAAGGTTTTATTCAAAAACAGAACCCTCTTTCTTTGCAAGAACGCGCAGAAAATTTACAAGGCTTAGAAATTCCCGATGATTATTTTCGAATTTTTAAGCATATGTATTTTTTTGACGGCGAAGTGCCTGCTGAATTTACGCATTCTGCGAAACAAAGGGTAAGCTGGATAAATCCCCAAGATATCTGGCTATGGGATGCGCATTCAGCGCAAGCCATGGTGATTCATTCTCGCGCCCGCAAAAAAAAATATCGCTCATTCAGGGCAATCGCTGGATTATTATTTCGGGTATTACGTTATATTTTCCCTGTGTTTTGGGCCGCTAAAAAATTGCTTAAAAAAGCGTATCAAGAAAAAATCGAGCTTCAAGGCAGAATTGGCGTAGCCTTACATCCAGCATATGAAACAGAAGAAAAAGCATTATTAGCCGCTGTCGACAATCCGCCTGTATTAGTGCGCTTACATTGCCATGAAGGAGAAATACAGTGGCAAAAAACGATTGATTATATCGATAGATTATTTACCCAAGGTTTCAAAATCACGGTAGCCTTATTGCAACATCGAAAGGCAGTAATATCACCTGAAACCTGGGAAGCATTTATTGCCTATAGTTTTCCGCGATTATCGGGAAAGATTGTTGCTTGTGAAGTCGGACATGCCGTCAATCGTGTTAAATGGGGGATATGGCATGCCAAAGAATATAAGACCTTGGTCAATATTTGTGTACGTTATCAAGTGCGTTATCCCGATATTAAACTCATGGGGCCTGCAGTCATTGATTTTGAATGGTTTCAGCTCATCAATTTTTTAGGCATATTTAAGAAAAAACTTTTTGCAGCATTGAGCCAGCATTTGTATGTCGACAGAAGAGGCGCACCAGAGTGTTTTCAAGGTCGATATAGCACGCTTGAAAAGTGCGCCATGGCACGCGCCGTGGCAAAAACAATGCCCGCTTGTGATAATCATGTCATTATCTCCGAAGTCAATTGGCCTCTTAAAAACACAGGGATTTACTCACCGATTGGTTCACCTTATACGGCGCCCCAGTGGTTTGCCGATTTACCTGGTGTGAGCGAAGAAGACTATGCAAGCTATTTAATTCGTTATTTGACCATCACTTTATGCTCGGGATTTATCGATCAAGTGTTTATTTGGCGCTTATCCGCACATGGTTATGGACTGGTAGATGATCGGGATGGTTTTAGAAAAAGGCCAGCGTTTTTTGCACTGCAACATTTTTTAAAAACATTGGGGAAATCCACTTTCATCCAAAAAAAAGCGAGTATGGCTTCTGTCTATCATTTTGTTTTTAAAACACTTACAGCGCAAATCGAATTATTGTGGAGTACGGCTGAGGGCAAAACTCTTACGCTTGAATCTTCTTTTTCTAATGTAGTTGATATATATGGTAACGAAATAGAAAATACTTCTTCTACCCTGAAATTGACAGGCTCCCCTGTCTATGGTTACCGAGAGGTTGACGCTTTTACTTGACCAAAACAACAAGAGTGAATATTTCTTTTTCTTTCAAAATTTGCTATACTTACGGCTTTATTTTGTGTAAGAAGTTCGTATGAAAACTAAATCGCTCATTCGTAGTTTATTACTGGCCATTGGCCTTGTTCCTGCAAGCCTAATGGCAGAAGATACCAAGGTGGAAGAATCTTCAGCTTCAACTACACGCGCTTATGCCGGCCAAATATATATGACGGGTATGGCGGGGACTTGGGGTTCAAGTTATAGCGAGGTGGATTTACTTTACCCTTTATGGCAGCGCAGCGATAAAGTGATGCTCGGCGATTTTCGCGTAGTCAAAGGTGAAGCGGGGACGAGTGAATGGAATCTGGGTTTGGGTTATCGCTGGCTGAATGCAAGTCAAGACAAATTATTTGGCGTGTATGGATTTTATGATAATAAAAAAAGTTCGTT
>JBILMY010000016.1:0-10464 GCA_044375265.1 Gammaproteobacteria bacterium
TGGGGTTAGTCATTCCTTTGTTCGCCTCACTATTTAATGACCCCAATGGAATTCTGCCTATCAACAGTACTTTATCACAAAGAAATCTCTGGTACGGACTCGTATTCTCGTTACCGATGGCAGCCATGTTTTTAGGGGCCAGTTTACTTGGGCAATGGTCAGATAAAATCGGGCGCAAAAAAGTCTTGATCTTTGCACTCTCGGGGGTCATCGTCAGCTGTTTGATTTCAATTGTGAGTTTATTCCTCAAAAGCGTTTTGTTGTTGTTGCTCAGCCGTATTTTAGTGGGACTCGTTGATGGCAGCCAAGCTATTGCGCAGGCTGCTGTGATGGATATGTCTCAGGAAGAAAAACAGAAAGTAAAAAATATTGCCTTGATTACCACTGCAGGAACGCTCGGCTGGATTATTGGCCCCATGCTCGGCGGTATGTTATCGGATAAAAATCTGGGTGCTTTCTTTGGTTATCCTTTGCCGTTTTGGGTCGCCACAGTATTTGCGGTACTCAACCTCATTTGGTTACGCTACTCTATGCGAGAGACTTATGTGCCTAGCGCACAAAATCAAGTGTCTTTGGGAACGATGATGCTTAATATTCTTAAAGATTTGGGCGATAAGCGATTTGTGATTCTCAGTATCGCGTATTTTTCAGCGATGTTTGCCTGGGCATTTATGTATCAAGTCAATAATTTATTACTGGCACAAAAATTTCACTATAGCGGTTTAGGCTTAGGCCTCTACTCCACTTGTATCAGTGTACTCTTTGCTTTTTTTAGTTTAGTGGGTGTTCCTCAATTATTGAAATATTTAAGCGTCCGCACGATTACAAAAGTCAGTATGGCGCTCATGTTTTTCGGTATTCTCTTATTGGTGATCTTACCCGAAGCTGCTTTCTCCTTATGGTTAGGCGCCCTTTTTATTGTCAGCGCGATGGCGGTTTTATTTAATGCCTTAACCGGATTATTTTCAGAATCGGTCGGACCGACAGAGCAAGGAAAAGTCATGGGCGTCAATACAGCGCTTATCGCTTTGGCGTGGTTAGCCGCAGGCTTGTATACGAGCGTTGTGAGCTTTCTTCCTTATTCCCTCTTTTTTATATTCCCCGCTGTATTACTTTTATTTGCCACCCTTTTACTTTATCGGAGACTAAAAAATGACCGCCATTGAGAAAATTAGAAATATCGCCATCATCGCACACGTCGATCACGGGAAAACAACCCTTGTGGATAAACTCTTGCGCCAATCCGGCACTTTAAATTCTCGCGGCCCGCAAGAAGAACGCGTCATGGATTCCAATGAATTGGAAAAAGAGCGGGGGATTACTATTCTTGCGAAAAATACCGCCATTCAATGGAAGGGCTATCAAATCAATATCGTCGATACTCCCGGGCATGCGGACTTCGGTGGTGAAGTGGAGCGTATTTTATCGATGGTCGATAGCGTGTTGCTGCTTGTGGATGCTGTGGACGGCCCTATGCCTCAAACCCGTTTTGTCACCCAAAAAGCATTTGCTCAAGGTCTAAAACCCATCGTTGTCGTGAATAAAATTGATCGTGATGGCGCGCGTCCGCATTGGGCGCTTGATCAAGTCTTCGATTTGTTTGATAAACTCGGCGCAACGGATGAACAGCTGGATTTTCCTGTTGTCTATACTTCAGCGATCATGGGCTATGCCAAATTAGATATCGATGAAACCACCGACAATATGGACGCTTTATTTCAAACGATCGTGGACAAAGTGGCTCCCCCTGCGGTTAATCGCGATGGTCCTTTCCAAATGCAGATAAGCTCGCTCGATTATTCGAATTTTGTGGGTACTATCGGTATTGGGCGCGTGACGCGCGGTGTGTTAAAACCCAATAGTTCGGTCACGATTATCGACAGAGAAGGCAAAACACGTACGGGAAAAATCCTGAAAATTTTCGGTTACTTAGGGCTGAATAAAGTAGAGATTCCTTTGGCAGAAGCCGGTAATATTATCGCTATCACAGGCATTGAGCGAATCTTTATTTCAGATACGCTCTGTGACGCAAGTGCAGTAGAAGCTTTGCCTGCATTGACCGTTGATGAACCTACCATCAGCATGATGTTTCAAGTCAACAATTCTCCTTTTGCCGGTAAAGAAGGAAAATTTGTCACGAGCCGTCAAATTCGTGAACGACTCGACAAAGAATTACTCCACAACGTAGCATTAAAAGTGGAAGAAACTGGCGATCCGGATAAATTTAAAGTCTCGGGCCGTGGTGAATTACATTTAGGGATTTTGATTGAAACCATGCGTCGCGAAGGTTATGAAATGTCTATTGCACGCCCTGAAGTCATCATGAGAGAAATCGATGGCGAAATGCAAGAACCTTATGAAGAATTGATTGTCGATATCGAAGAAACGCATCAAGGCAGCATTATGGAAAAACTCGGCTCTCGCGGCGGCGATATTAAAAATATGATCTCCGATGGCAAAGGCCGTGTACGTTTAGATTATGTGATTCCTACGCGTGGGCTCATCGGCTTTCGTAATGAATTTTTAACGTCGACGTCGGGAACAGGATTATACCATCATGTATTCGCGCATTATGCAGCGGCTAAAAAATCGGCTATTGCCAAACGACAAAATGGGGTACTGATTTCTAACGCACAAGACGTTGCCACTGCCTATGCAATTTGGTTTTTGCAAGATCGCGGCAAAATGTTTATTACCCCGCAAACAGAAATGTATGAAGGCATGATTGTGGGCTTACATTCCCGTGATAACGATTTGGTTGTGAATGTCGGCCGTGAAAAGAAATTGACTAACGTTCGAGCGTCAGGCAGTGATGAAAATATTATGTTAGTGCCACCCATTAAAATGAGTTTAGAGCAAGCGCTTGAATTTATTGAAGACGATGAGCTGGTGGAAGTCACGCCGCAAAGTATTCGTATCCGTAAAAAATTTCTCAAAGAAGCTGATCGTAAAAAAGCCGGTCGTCAAGGAACGTAAATAATATGCAAAGAAAATCACTCACTTTATTTGGTATCGTGATGATCACGGTGACCTCGGTTGATAGCATCCGCAATTTGCCCTCAACTGCGCTCTTTGGTCCTGAGTTGATTTTCTTTTTTGTTGCAGCAGCTTTGTTTTTCTTGATTCCGACTGCGCTGGTCTCTGCAGAATTGGCAAGCGCTTATCCTGAAGAGGGCGGGGTGTATGTGTGGGTAAAACGGGCTTTTGGGGAGCGTGTAGGTTTTTTAGCCATTTGGTTACAATGGACAGAAAATGTGGTGTGGTATCCCACGATTTTATCTTTTGTGGCAGGAACCCTGGCTTACTTATTTTATCCTGACTTGGCCAACAATAAATATTATTTGATCGGAGTGATTTGGAGTGTATTTTGGGGAACGACCTTTCTCAATTTACGAGGGCTCGCAATTTCTACAAAATTTAGTATTGTTTGCGGTCTTTTAGGGTTATTTGTGCCGATGGCCATGATTATTTTCTTTGGGACCTTATGGGTGGCGCAAGGCCATCCTTTGCAAATTACCTTTCATCCGCATGATTTACTCCCTAATTTTTCTGATCCAACGCTATTTATTTCTTTAACAGGCGTGCTTCTTTCTTATTCAGGAATGGAGTTGACGACAGTCTATGCAAACCAGGCAAAAAATCCACAAAGAGATTATCCTCGCGGTTTGGCCATTTCTGCGATTTTTATTTCAGTGACCTTGATTTTAGGATCGCTGGCGATTGCGATCATCGTGCCACAAAAAAACTTAAGCTTAGTTTCGGGCATTATGCAGGCATTCAGCGATTTCTTTCAAAGCTACCATCTGACTTTCTTACTACCCGTCATGGCCGTATGTATTATTTTAGGGGCATTGGGCGGCATCAGTAACTGGACGCTTGCACCGGTCGAAGGATTACTCATTACTGCCAAAGATAACTTACTGCCTAAATTTTTTGAGAAAAAAAATCGTTATAATTCACCGCGTAATTTATTGCTCATTCAGGGCGTGGTGGTCTCGCTGATTTCACTGCTGTTTATTTTTATGCCCAGTATCAATAGTTCTTATTGGCTTATCAATGTAGTAGCCTCTCAGCTTTATATGCTCATGTATATCTTAATGTTTTTAGCAGCGATTTATTTACGTTTTAAATATCCCAAGCAACATCGGCCCTTTAAAGTTTTTGGCGGGAAATGGGGACTTTTCATTGTTTGCGCGTTCGGCATTATTTCTGCCACCATCACTTTTTTCATTGGCTTTATACCGCCGACGAATATGTCTATTAAGAGTGTGTTTGATTATGAAGCAATCATCATTGCATTGCTCTTCATCATGATCGTGGGTGGTTGGGTAGCCTGTCGAAAAAAGACCGCTACCCACCATTAATTATTCCACCAATTTTTTCTTTTGTCGCAGCAAGAAAAACGGCAGTATTGCAGCAATGACTGTGCCGCCAATGAGCCAGCTTTCATAATTCACCAGTGCAGGAATGCTCAGCTGGGAAGGTGGGAAAAAGCCAATCACAAATACCACGATGCAAAAGAGCAAGGCGGCAATCGAAATAATGCTTAAGCCGATGATCCCGCCGGGTACTTTATAGAGGCGCTTTACATTTGGGTGTTTGACACGCAAGCGGATTGCGGCTACAAACATGGCCATATAAACAAATAAAGCAATTTGGCTTGTCATGGTCGACAGCAGTGAAAAGGCTGTATTGATACTTGGCATGAATATAAAAAATAAGCTTAATATCGACATAATCACGGCTTGAATAATAAGAAGCTTTGTCGGTACTTGAAAACGATTTTTATTGGCATAGTGACTCGCAATCACTTTATCTTCCGCAGCGACCATAATGGCTTTAATGGGGCCTAATACCCAAGCAGAGACCGTTCCCAAACTTCCAATCATAATGCAGATAGCGACGACAATGATTAAAAAGGGTATATGTAAATTGACAAAGAAAAATTGAAAAGCTTGCATGAGGCCTGAAGCCAGCTGAATATTTTTTTGCGGTACCACGATTGCAATGGCAAGCGAACTTAACACCAGGGTTGCAATAATAATAGCGGCTGAAATAAAGAGTGCTCTGGGATAATCGCGTTTAGGATTTTTCACATCACCTGCATGTACGGCAGACATCTCAATGCCAATGAGTCCAAAAAGGACCATGGAAAGCAGTGAATAATCATCGATACTTGAGAAGTGTGGAAAAAACGTTTGCCAGGAAAAAGCAATTTCACTGACGTTACCTTTCCAGAGCCAAGCTACACCCAAACCTACGATAGCAAGCATCGGAAAGAGGGTGCCGACAAGCGCTGATAAAACACTAATTTTGCTAGAAAGGCCCATGCCAAACCAATTAGAAAACGTTGCGCCCCAAAACATGAGGAGTATCATCGTGATCATATAGGTTTTATCATTGGCCAGGCTCGGCATGAAAATGTAACACAGGGTACTGGCTAAAAAAGCCATGATGGTGGGATACCACACAACGTTATAGAGCCACTGCCAAAAGACCACAAAGAAGCCTGTTTTTTTACCAAAGGCTTCGCGGATCCATACGTAAAGTCCACCAGTTTCTGGCCATGCGGTCGAAAGCTCGGCGGCAATGAGCGCCACAGGAATTAAAAAGAAAATAGCGCCCAGTAAATAAAAGAACACTAAAGAAAAGCCATATTCCGCACCGGCGGGCAAGCTTCGCAAACTGTCCACTGCGATCACATTGATCATCACCAGTGAAAAGACACTCATTTTTTTCATTTGTAGAGACTCCAAAAAAATTTATTGAAAGATATTGGGGGTTTTGTTGTAGCGATCAATATTTGCCCGCCTTAGCGCAACAAAACAAATGGAGATGGACACTAAGACAGGGAAATATGAGTGTGGTGGTGATGTGCAGCAACAAGCCTAACCTCTGGAGAGATTGCGCTTAAATCAAATAACGCTTTGCTTGTTGTCATGGGAAAACTCTGAGAAAATAAAGACTGATATCAGCCTTTTTTAACAATAACAAAAAATATTTATCTTGTCAAGGAAGAGAAATACCCATCTTTCATTCAAATATGTTTAATAAATTATCTAACGCTTTTATTTTATGGCGGCATTTTTCAAGGTGTTTTTTAGGAAGACGTTTTTCTAAGATATCCGTACAAATGCCGTTTTTTCCAAATTCTCCTTCTAATTTTTCTTCACAGTCTTTGGTATTTTTGAGTTTTATCTTTCCAAGATTTAGTAGGGTAAGAATAAACCCTTCAAGACAATGAGGTTCTGAACAAAGCAGAATAATATGTTTTTTTTCTGCTAAAAGTCTAGCTTCTTCTAATTCTTCTCGATCGCTGTCTACGATAGCATATACTATCTCATAGTCACCAAGACTGGCTTGCTGAAAGGTTTTATTGACAGTTACCACGGGTGAACCTCCACCCATCGAGCGAACTTTACAAGAGAATAACTCGGGTTGATAAAGGCTTTTTAAGTGATCAATAACAATCTTATCGTCATCGCCTTCTGTTCCAATAAAAATGGTTTTTTTAACCGATCTTTTAATCGATTTTTGGAACTGCGCCATACGCACCTGCCTTATATCGTTTATAGATATTTTCGTCAGAGCGCAGTCCTTCAATCTCTGCAATGTTAAATGCTTCAGAAGCATTATGGTTTTTTTCAGTTAGCACAATTTGATGTTTATCCAAGATATTCATGGGTTCTAAAATGTGGCTCGTAAAAATAATTTGTGCGTGATGAGGATTGGTTTTTTCGCTTAAAAATAGCCGTAAGATATGATCGAGCATGTCGATATGTAATTCTGTATCTAATTCATCCATGACAATAAGTCCTCCAATTTCTAAAAGACATATTATTTGGAATAATTTACAATATAATGTTTGGGTACCTTTAGATTCAAATATAAAGGGAAGTTTTTCTATTTTATCGCCAATTTGGTGTATACCTATTGGAAAATAAGTTTCTTTGCCCTCTGCATTCACATTGGAAATAATTTCCACATCAGAAAGCCCTAAATCTACATGTTTTAATATATTTTTAACTTTCTCGAAATGTTCTTTTTGTTTGTGAAATAGTTCAGATACTTTATATAAATCAAATTCAAAAGAGGTTCCATCTGAATTGATGTTAGAAAATATAATCATTCCAATAGCAACATATATTTTCCTTGCCAATTCAATATCATATTGTTTGGCCGTTGAGATTATTGAAGCATTTTTCCGAGTTTGTAGTGCTAATTTTTTATCAAATTTAAAACCTTTATCTTTATAATTATAAGCATTTTTTAACTCATCATATTTTCTTTTAAAGAGGTAATTGGGTTTTTGTGAGTTTTCAGAATAGGCATATAAGCATTCTTCTAAAACGTGGGTTTGTATTACTTTCAATTCATAACGATAAAGTGTTTTATCCAGTAAAAATTTTAGCGTAAATTCAGTCGGCGTATTTTGAATATTTGAGAAATAAGGTTTGAAAGTTAAAGGGGTATCTGGTTTTTCAGAAAAAGAGTTTGAGATAAAATTTAAAAGGAAAGCAAAGGCCCTTAGCACATTACTTTTGCCCGAAGCATTGGCGCCCACCACCATGAGTGCTTTTGAAAGTGAATACCCCGCCACATGCGCATAAAGTTCGTCTTTTTTATCTGCTTTGGGGTTTTCAAAGTCGATAGTGACTTCTTCTTGAAAAGAATAAAAATTTTTAAACCGCAGGGAGACAATCATAAAATACCTCTTATTTTTCTAATTTTAACGAAAATCCGTCAAAATGTCAATAATACGGAATTTTTTTAGTCTGTTTAATAAAAGTGAATAATGCCTTTGATGAGGCCGAAGAGTGCAAAGCCAATTAAAAAAATTCCGCCTCCGCGATTTAAATTTTTAATGATATTTACACTGAGTTTATGGCGAATTTGATGCAGTGTAAAATTAAAACCGATACACCAGCATAGCGCGCCTAAGAAAACACCAGCTGCAATGCTCAAGGGTGTGCTGTGATATTTATGCGAAACGATGAGAAGCTGGCTGCTGACAGATATCCAAAAAATAACCGTCAAAGGGCTGAAGGCCGTCATCACATAGCCTAACAGCACTGTTTTCCATAAAGATCCTTTTTGTAAACGCTGGTGTTCACGCGCAGCAATTTGTTTGAGTAACTGTCCTGTATTCTGTAAAGTCTTGAGCCCCAAATAGCCTAAAATAAGGCTGCCAATAACGGTGATGCTGAAGCCGAGAAAAGCATAGCGAAATAAAAAAAGGCTGCCTACAAGGGCGAGCAAAGCGTAGGTGAAATCTACGAGACAAGCCCCAAAGCCTAAGGAAAAACCATTCCAACCATTAAAGCTTAATGTGCGGCGCATCATATCGATAAAAATAGGGCCAACGGTGACTGCAGCGCCTAAGCCGAATAAAACGCCCCAGCAAAACCCCATTTATTTACTCTCTCGCCTGCGCGCGATTTCAAATAAGCAAATACCGGCGGCTACTGATACATTCAAACTTTCCATTTTGCCATACAGCGGAATTTTAATGAGGTAATCACAGTGTTCTTTGGTGAGTCTTCGCATACCTTCGCCTTCCGAACCCATAACCAGTGCCACGCGCCCTGGAAAATCAATGTCATATAAACTGGTTTCTGCCTGGCCTTCAGCGCCATATATCCATACACCGGCATCTTGCAAAGTTTTTAAGGTACGGGCAAGATTCGTGACTTGGATAAAGGGCAGTATTTCACTCGCACCTGCAGAGGCTTTTCTTGCGGCAGGGGTTAATCCTGCCGCTTTGTCTTTCGGCGCAATTACAGCAGTGACACCTGCGGCCAGTGCGCTGCGCAGGCAAGCACCGAGATTATGCGGATCGGTGACGCTATCGAGGACTAAAAAAAATAAAGGGCCTTCTTTATTAAGACAAGTAGTGAGATAGTGCTCATCAAAATGCGTGGTTTCTTTCACATAGGCCATGATGCCTTGGTGCACACCGTCTTTAGTTTTTTCATCCAAAAAAGATTTAGACACGGTTTCTACTGGGATGCGATGTTTTTGACAGAAAGAAAGAAGATCTTTAAAAGCGCGAGGATCGGCGAGTAATAATTTTTCAATACGTGTGGGCTCGGTATCGAGGACGGATTGAATCAAATGTTTACCAAAGATAAATGACATAATAAAATGGTCGGGACGAGAGGATTTGAACCTCTGACCCCTTGCACCCCATGCAAGTGCGCTACCAAGCTGCGCTACGCCCCGACAATAAAAGAGCGATTATAGCGCAATAAAATAGATTTGTCGAGGCGAATTTATTCCCACACGTGTCGGCAATAAGTTTCTTTGATCCAAATTCTTCCGACCAGTGCGCACAGTAAAAAGCTTGCGGGTACAATAAACAGGGCTTTTTGGAAGGTGGAAACATCATAAAAATGAATACCATTTTGAATAGATCCATTCCAAAATAAATTCATTAAGTGTCCTACGAACGGCTGACAAATCGCTCCACCCGCCACGACACATAAATTGTTAAAGCCCATCGCAGTACCGACCGTTGTCGGGGTATTGTTATCTTGTACCACAGCAAAACTTAAAGTCTGTCCGGAGGTACCAACCCCGAAAAAGAATAAAGCAATGATCATAAAGAACATTGACATATGTAAATACACAACACAGACGGTGGCTAAAAAGCCAATGAAGGCAGGCAGTGCCAAGGGCATACGACGACGGCCGACAAATTCAGAAAGCCAGCCGAAAAAGGGGCTGCCGAGCGCAACGCCTATCCAAAGCGCGCTCATGATTCCCGCGGCTTCCGTGATGCTGGCACCATAAATTTCTGAAATAAATTTCACACCCCACAGCCCCCCGAATACGGTGACAGGTGCCCAGGATAAGAAAGAATAGAGCGCTACAATCCAGGTTTGTGATTTTTTCAACACGAGTTTTAAATTATGCATTTCGCCATGAAATAATTTTTTCTTGGGCGGCGGCGTCACGCCATCCGGATAATTGCGTACAACCAGGGGTAATATAATCACAATAACAACCCCGACAAAGAAAATTTGCCATAACATGGGGCGCCACCCTTCATATTTGACAACAGAGGCCAAAGGAACTTGTGCAACGATGGCAGCAATCGAGCCTAAAAATTGCAAGAGACCAGCAGCGACTGCGAAATATTTTTTGGGCAGCCAGCGAGACGTTAAGAGTAATACGCCCACAAAAGACATGGCCCCGCCCGCACCCATTAAAAAACGGCCAAACGCCGCGAGTGCATAGGAGTGGGCAGTACAGAAAAATAAATCGCCTAAAGTACAGAGTATGGCTGCAAAAGTAATAACTGCGCGAGGCCCAAAGCGATCGTATAACAATCCACCTGGTAATTGCATGGGTGTATAACCGTAATAGAAAAAAGCAACGAGCGTACTTAAGCCCCCTGCATCCAGACTAAAGTCTCTCATGAGTTCATCGGTCATAATGGAAGGAGAAAACTGGAGAACAAAT
>JBILMY010000177.1:0-2843 GCA_044375265.1 Gammaproteobacteria bacterium
GTTTAAAGCTTTAATGCAATTGTATATTAAAACTATTTACAAGACTCTAATTATCTTTAAATTTTTTCAGTAAAAAATCTCAGGCAATACATTTATTTATTCAGATTGAATCCTCTATTAAAGGGTTGAAATGTTTACGCTGATATCGACTCGTTTTTTAATTGCAGAGCCTTCTGTTAAAAAATCCTAGTCGTTTACTACATTTAATTAGGATTGGTAGACTACATTTGCTTTTCAGAGTTAAAAATCACGGTGAAATCTGTCAAAAAATATTATTCTCGTTAAATAGAAAATCTGCATGCAAATAAATACTTTACGTTTAGTATTCCCTTTAGCTTTATTATTATTTGGTGCATATTTTTTAATTGCGACAGAGAACGGCATTCTCCCTGCCTTCAGGACACCTACCTCAGATAACCATCATGGCAATGTTGTGCACTCTTATCGCAACGATTTCAATGAACGAACATTTTTAGGAAGAGATACGATATTAAAATTCAACGGCACACCAACTCTTTCCTTCAGTGATCAGTTTGAATTTGGACCTGTATTTGAATTTGATGCAGACGATAAGTTAAAAGAGGAGAATATTCAGATCATTTACGAATTTGATTATCTTGTTAAAGAGCATTCTGCCGATGAAATGTGTGTTCTGGAAATTAAAAATGAAAATGGCGAAAACCTTATCTGGAAGGGATTGCCAATAAATTCGTTGCACAGAGCTGAAGGACAATGGTATAGGGTTAGTGGGACCATTGATGTCTCATGGAAAGATGTAAAGCCGGCAACTTCGCAAAAGGTACGGTGCTACATATGGAATAAATCAAAAAGTACGTTTAATCTGGATAACCTCGAAATTTCTGTATATCAATAGGATCATGACTAAAAAACTTCAATACTTTGATCAGATAGACGTTTTGAGATTCATGTCGGCATTCATGATATTGATGTTGCATGTGGTTGAAAAAAGCAGTATGTATTTTGGTTGGCCATCCTTTTGTTATTCCGTCGAAAATGGTGGAGAAAAAAGCAGTATGATGTACGTCAAAAATATGATGTACAACCTTTCTCTTGGAGTAGATATTTTTTTCATAATAAGTGGTTTTTTAATCACATATCTCTTGCTGGCTGAAAAGAATAAAACAGGAACGGTCAATCTAACTCAATTCTACGTAAGGCGTGTCCTACGCATTTGGCCTTTGTATTTTTTGATCTTGTTTACTGGACCTCTATTAACCTATTTCATGGGTGAGAAAAGTCCCGACTATTTTATGTATTTTATTTTTGCTGGGAACTTTTCCTTAATCAAGGAAGGTTGGATTTCTCCCAGTGTAAGCCACCTATGGTCTATTTGTATAGAGGAACATTTTTATTTGGTTTGGCCAATTCTGGCAAAATATGCCAATCCTAAGAATTTTTTAAATATTATGGTGGTTGCATTAATTGGGGTATTCTTCTTCAAAATTCACACTCACTTTAGCACTTCAGATCGTTGGATGACTTTATATTTGCATACTTTATCACGTTGCGATATTTTGATTTTGGGATCGATTGTTGGCTGGATATATTTCTACAATCCGTTCATTGTAAATTTTAGCACGACCATTCGTGTCGTTGTTTATACATTTTTTATTGTGCTTCTTTTTCTTGATAATACTTCCCAAAATGATCTCCTTTTTGATGCTACCTTAAAGCGTGTAATCTATTCATTCGGAGGAATATTTTGGTTCCTTAATGTAGCATTTAATCCCAAAGCATGGTTTGTAAACCTTCATAAAGGAATTAATTATCTTGGAAAAGCATCTTACAGTTTATACATGTGGCATCCGGTTATTTTGGCGGTGACAACTTATTATCTTAATTATTATAAAATCTATAATTTTTGGATATCAATATTTTTATCATTGATATTTTCGATAATAATTAGCTTGCTTAGCTATGCTTATTTTGAACAGCCATTTTTAATCATTAAAGAAAAATTATTTTCCCGTTATAAAAAATCATGATAAAAATTAAATCTCTGTTCGAAAATTCTTGGATTAAAATCAAAGTAGTTATTATCGCTATTTCAATCTTATTCTCATGCAGTCAATTGGTTCCATTTTCTGTAGATGATATCAGTCTGATTAGTAATTACGAATTTAATGATGAGTCCCGTGTATTCCAGGTTGATTTAATTTCTGCCCTAAGCGAAGGAATCACCGTACCAACCAAAAGGCAAATAAATGAAGGCGTATTCAATTTTTCTTTTTCTTTAAACAATTCAAAATACCCGAAATATCATTATAAAATTTATTATCAAAATGCAGATTATAAATACCCTGAAGAGAATCCAGATGGTAGTTATAATGCGTTGGCTGCCGAAAACTTTTATGGATCCTGGGAGGATAATGAATTAGGATTCAAATCAGTTGAAACAAAATATTCAAACCTTATTCAAGTTAAAGATCAATTTAGGATTGTGGGTAACCCCCGCAATGAACAAAAATATTTTGGAAAACCTTATTCTGATCAACGAATACAGCCACATCAAATCACTGAGGTTGTGCAAAGCATCAAGAGTTCCCCCGATTGGTTCGAGAGTATTCGAAAAAAGGCAAATGAAATGAAAGTGTCTCTAGAAGAACAATTATATCTTGATGCGCGGTGGGTCATTTTATCGAAGCGAAACATAGGAAACAGTAACAACCGGTGGAAACGAAATCCGCGTATGGGAAGGTATGAAGCTTTGTTAGTAGTTACAAATCCCAAAACCTTTGAGGAGCTACCAATGCAAATTCGAAATATCAGTATACCCGGTGAAGATGGCATTTTTATCAATCCATTCTATTATTTCCTCCATG
>JBILMY010000178.1:0-2840 GCA_044375265.1 Gammaproteobacteria bacterium
GCGCCAAATCCAATGGTGAGAATAGTTGCGATGCTTTTGGGTATTATCGGAAGCACTGGTGCATTCGGTCCTCCGACTACTACGCGAGCATATAACATTACCACGACGACAACTACAGTGACTACGCCTGCGCCTACTTCGTCACCTGCAGCGCCGCCTAGCCCTATTTGGGTTATTATTCTTATTGTTGTGCTGTTACTTATTCTGTTGATAGTCTTAGTGTACTATTTTAGAAGAGGTATTGGCTCGGCTTGGAACAATTTGAGAGGCTATGATAATCTGCCTCAATAGCAAGAGATTAAATCCAATCATTGAGGGCAATGCCTATGCCCACTGAATTGGTATAGTGATTATATTCAATGAGACTTTGGCCATAACCGCTAAAAACTTGTACAAATCCTCGCAGGTGACCATGCAAGGGAAAACTAAAATCTAATTCTTCTGCTCCTCTGGAAAATCCACTTTCAACAATGTTTCTCAGCATCAAAGAGAGCGTTGTCTTTCCAAATTTATAGCTCGTCAAAAATTCTCCATTGCCTAAATAATCTTGAATATCGGGGTTATCAATATCGCTCGATTCTTTCTGAAAAATCAGTATCCACGGTTTAACGCTGACTATCCAATTTTTGCCTGAAATAAGCCCTTGAGCATAAATGCGATTCCAGCTCCGTTCTAGCGGATAACCGCGTCCATTGGACTGATGCACAATACCCGTACGCCAGGCAAGAACAGGATTGATTTCTTGGGCGAAGAAAATTTCAGGGGAATAATTCGTTTCACGAAAATATTGGGAGTTTGTATACACTTGCCAGTAAGATAATTGAGTATAGCCGCCATTGAGTGAAGTATGGGGGCCCAATATATTTTGTACGATGGGGAACATAAAACTCATCTGCATTTTAAATTCCATGGACATTACAGCCTCATTATTCGGTGTAGTGCCTTGGTATACTTGATTATAAGGGTTGCCGGTATAATAAAAAGGCAAAATGTAGGTGGGTTGATAAAGGGCAATCCCATAGGGGTTATTGTTTGCACGTTCGGCAGCTTCCACACGCTTTTCAAAAGCAGTCGATTCATTAGAAGAGGGCAGATCCAATGCTTGAACGGCAAAGCCTAATAATAAAAATAGTAATAAAATGAAGCGCATAAGCCTTGAATTATAAGCTATTTTGTGGTGAAATGGGAGAAGTTCCTAACTTATAAAAATGAGGTTTATACATGTCCTATATTGATATTACGAGTGAAGTAGAATTTAACAAAATTTTAAAAGAAAACGAAGTCGTTTTTGTGGATTTTTGGGCGCCTTGGTGCGGGCCTTGTAAACAATTTGGTCCTACTTTTAAAGAAATTGCAGCGCAGTTTGAAGGTAAAGCCGCTTTTGTCAAAGTGAATGTGGATGAAGAAGGCAATGGGCCTATCGCTTCTGAAAATGAAGTTCGTGGTATCCCTACTGTGAAAGCCTGGAAAAATGGTAAAGTGGTACAAACCAAAGTCGGTGCCATGAATAAAGATCAGTTTACCGCTATGGTGGAATCGGCGATTGCAGACAGTGGCGCAGCAGAGTCTAGTGCAAAAGCCTAAGATCATCGCCCAAATATGTTAGAAATCCTCAGTACTCTTCGATCGTTGTTGAAAGAGGCAGCCGATGCCTTGGACGGATCGCTGTTATTTTCTATGGCAGAAACAGATATTCAGATAGAATTTCCCAAGCAAGAAAAAAATGGGGATTTCTCGAGTAACCTTGCCTTAGTCTTAGGCAAGCGTCTGAAAAAAAATCCCCTTGAGATTGCGCGCCTTCTTGTTTCTCATTTGCCCGCCTCACCTTTGATTGAAAAAGTGGAAGTCGCGCCGCCTGGGTTTATCAATTTTTTTCTCTCTCTCAATTTTTTTCAAGAAGCCCTGTCAGAGGTTGTAGAGCGCAAAGAAAACTATGGCCGCGCAGTGCATGCGCGTGCTGAAAAAATCCATTTGGAATTTGTGTCTTCCAATCCCACGGGACCTTTGCATGTCGGTCATGGCCGCGGTGCCGCCTTTGGCGCAAGCCTTGCCAATATTTTAAGCGCGGCAGGGTATTTGGTGCACAAAGAATATTACATCAATGACGCGGGGCGTCAGATGGATATTTTAACGATCAGCATTTTTATTCGGTATTTAGAAGCCTTAGCACAAAGTGTGACATTTCCTAAAAATGGCTATCAAGGCGGCTATGTGAAAGCGATAGCAAACGATCTGGTTTCACAGTATGGCGATCGCTTTCGTTGTGATTTTACAGCGCTCTGTGTAGGTGCAGCACCCGATGAAGGAGAAATAGGCGGCGATAAAGAAGCGCATATCGATAGCCTCATTGCCAAGATGAAATCACTGCTATCTTCGCAGGATTATCGCGTGATTTTTGAAGCAGGATTGAAAACTATCTTAGCCGATATGAAAAATGATTTGGCAGAATATGGCGTTAGCTATGATGAATGGTTTTCAGAACAAAGTTTAGTCGACAGCGGCGCCGTAGAACGCGCGATACAAACCCTTAAAAAAGGGAGTTATATTTTTGAAATTGATGGCGCTGTATGGTTTAAAAGTACGGTCCTTGGCGATGATAAAGATCGGGTAATCATTCGTGCCAATGGTGAAAAAACCTATTTTGCCAATGATATTGCTTATCACTTCAGTAAAGTTGAGCGCGGCTATGACAAAATCGTCGATGTGCTTGGCGCAGATCATCATGGTTATATTCCGCGTATTCGGGCGGTGATGCAAGCCTTAGCAGGCAAGGGCGATGCGCTGCACGTGCCACTTATTCAATTTGTTTCTTTATATCGCGGCAAGGAAAAAATTCCCAT
>JBILMY010000017.1:0-10426 GCA_044375265.1 Gammaproteobacteria bacterium
ATTGTTTAAGTGCGCTGTATATCAATTGCGACCCACAAAACGCGAGTCCCTTTTTTAAAGACTTACTCAGCGGCAGCCACCCCTTATCGCAAAGCTTTTTTCCGAACGATAATGATATGCAAAAAGCCCAATCCGCGTATAATACCCCTGAGGCGATTTTTAAAGTCAGACCTGAAAATTTTAGAAAAACAGATCAAGGCAGTAATCAATTTTTCTTGGAGAATTTTATCTACTGCGCCAATGAGGGCTGGAGAGGGAAAAAATTGAGAAAAGCAATTGGCGCCTTGCCTTATTTTTGTGAAAAACTTAGTATAGATAAAACACTGGAACAACTGCTGCGTGATTTATTTGAGTTGCTGAAACAATGAGTATTATATTCTCTGTTTGTTGCACGTCACTCCCGCGAAAGCGGGAGTCCAGTAGGCAATGCAGTAGGTGAAAAGGAACTTCATGTATGTCCGCCTCAGCGGGAATGACGACAATAAGAAATTTTCTCAGATCTTGAATTATGAAAGACACAGAACCAAAAACTGAAAAACTCCCACTAATCCCTAAAGGCGCTATTAAAAATGCTATTGCAAAATGTATTCCCACGCCTATTAAAAAACTGTGGAACTTTCTTTTTTTAGGAAACCTTGCGGTGCGAAAAAAACCACTCGATAATATTTTCAGTTTAATTAAAATGAATCAGGGTACTTACATTACGATTTTTGTAGTTCTTTCCATGACTTCACAAAATTTATGGAAGCCTTTTTTAATGACGTCTAATGCCAATGATTTAAAAACAGTACATGGCATATTGCAATTTACAGGTTATGCTACGTCCCATGCCAGTGACTATCGATATTATACTACGCTTAAAGCAGACGATGGTAAAATCATCGGAAATCCTTCTATTGAGCCTTGTTCCAATTTTAGCGAGTTCTCTTCTTCTTTTATTTCACATTTTCAAAATCAACCCGCCACGGTTTGGATTTATAATGATATGATTTACCAAATCAAACCGGATGTCCCTGTCTATTATTCACAGGAGTTTGATAAGATTATGGGCGACTGCAATATTAATTACACTTTAGCTCAAAAAAGTAGTATTGAAACTTATTATCCTTGGCTTTTATTTGGACTGTTTTTATGTTTTTTACCTACGCTTTTTATTCGAAGAAAAATATTTAGGTTGATCAGAGAAAATAAAGTAGGGCCATTAACAACTAAAAAAGAAAAAATAAAATATTTTATGTCGGGTATGAGCCTTATTTTTTGCCCACTTATCATAGCAATACCATTTATGTTACATATAATTTTTTCCAGCTTTATTTTTATGAGAGGTGTGTTATGAGTCGTTATGATATTTTTTTTCAAAGAGAAACCCTAGCCAGAGGCCAATCGGCAATTGATGGCGGAGAATTAAGCCAAGATGCCAATGCAACCCAGCCTAGAGAAATTGAAATGTTGGTTGACACAGCACAACTGGTTAAAAGCTTGATTGAATCCATAGGTAAAGAATTGCCGTATGGAGCTGGCCTTGCAATATCGGTAGGTGCTTTTATAGTAGATTTTGGTAATCTTTATGAAGCTTATAAGGAACATACTATTACTTCCGAGCTCATTTTAAAACTGGCTGCTGATACTGCAGCAATGACAGCAGAAGGCTCAATGCTTTTCTTTGATTTTCCTGAACTAGAAGTCGCGCTATCCATGCTCGCGTTAGCCCTTTCCGCGGCTGCCTTGACGATGAACATTAGTGTTGATATGACAACACATGTTGAAAGCAGTATGTTAGATGATGCCCAAGATTTGCATTTCCAAGCTCTCGCCGCCCAAGGCCGTGCTTTGGCGCAAAGCGCGTCTTCAGCCCAGTTTCAGCCGATGCTGAATATGGCAAACTAGAAGCAGCCTGGTATTATTGGGACAGCAAAAGGGCCTTTTTCACTTTTTTTTAAAAAGTTTCAAAAAAGAGTTGCATTTATATTATTTTATAGGTATACTATAAATCAGAAGCTCCAATATTGCTTTCGACGGATCAAGGTAGGGGTTTTGAGGGGGGTATGATGCTCCCCGTTTTTATTTTTGCCCTTTCAGATCATTTTCTCAAGCAGTTCAAATTCTCAAGAAATTCAGCGTAATTAGATCAATAATAGAACATTTTTACCTAAATTCAAGATAATTTTCCCTAAAAGGGCAGTTTATCTAGATAAAATTCTTTGACAGGAAAGATTATCTTGCTATAATAGGCAATATGGATATCAAAAAACGCTTATTATCTATCAAGCTGCCGAAAGGAAAATCTGCTTTTTTATGGGGTCCCCGAAAAGTAGGTAAAAGCTTTTGGCTCAAAGAACACTTTCCAGAAGCTATTTTTATCGATCTTTTGAAAACAGATGTTTGGTCAGAATATGCTTCGCGCCCTGCTTTATTGCGCGAACGATTTTCGCAAACCACTGCACAAATCATTATTGATGAAATTCAAATGGTCCCAGAACTTCTTAATGAAGTGCATTGGCTCATTGAAAATAAACAGCTTTCTTTTTTACTGACGGGTTCAAGTCCCAGAAAATTGCGCCGCAAAGAAGCTAATCTTTTAGGGGGGCGTGCTTGGCGTTATACGATGGCGCCACTATGTTATCCTGAAATAGCTGACATAGACATTGAGAAAATTATGTCTACAGGCACTTTACCGCCGCATTTATTATCTCCTGATCCTTTGCAAGATTTTCGTGCGTATGTCGGCGATTATTTAAAAGAAGAAATCATGGCTGAAGCGGCGGTTCAAAATATTCCTGCCTTTTCAGAATTTTTAAGAGTCGCCGCAATTACTTCAGGAGAATTATTAAATTACACCAATATTGCGAGAGAAACAGGCGTAAGCACAAAAGTGATCCGCAGTTATTTTCAAATTTTGGAAGATACTTTATTGGGATTTCGCTTATCGCCCTGGCGAAAAGCACAGAATCGCCGATTGATTGAAACAGAAAAATTTTATCTGTTTGATGTGGGACTTTCTAATTATCTTGCACGTCGAACACCCAGTTATGGTACACCTGAATTTGGAAAATCATTTGAACACTTTATTTTGCTGGAGCTTATGGCCTATCGTGCTTATCGTAATCCTGAATTACCCATTTATTATTGGCGTACTAGCAATGGACAAGAAGTTGATTTTATTCTAGGCGACATGGAAATTGCCTTAGAAGTTAAAACGTCTTCGCGCATTCATACGCAAGATGTTCAATCGCTGAAAAGTCTTGCAGAAGAATATAGCCTCAAAAAAAAGATTCTCATTTCCTTTGAATCGGAACCTAAAAAAATTGATCACATCGAGTGTTTACCCTGGCGCATATTTTTAGAGCAGCTTTGGGCAGGGGAAATTATTTAATATGGTTGTTGAACAAGACAATGAATTTGCTTTATCTAGTGTTTTAGTGAAGCCGAAAAATCCAACTGCTGCCGTATTATTACTACATGGATTTGCAAGTCACAAAGATGAAGTCGGTGATTTTTATAAAACTTTGGCAGAAAAACTTGCCCAAAAAAATATTGCCTCCCTGCGTTTTGATTTTGCCTGTTATCAAGATTCTGAGCAATTAACCGTAACGAACATGCTGGCAGAAGCTAAGGCCGCTTTTAATTATCTTAGTAAAACCTTTCCGAAGCTTCCCATAGGCTTGTGTGGTTTTAGCTTAGGCGCCGCTATTATTGGATTGTTAATGGGAGAAGTAGAAATTAAAGCGGAGGTTTCTATAGTGGCTTTGCTTTCCCCTGCAATTACTTTAATTAATGATTTTAGTTTTAATCATAAAGCCATATTAGAAAAACTGCTGTATCAATCGCCTTTACATAATGAGACAGTAGAATATGATTTAGGCTGGCGGAAAATGTATATTACGCCGAACTTTTTTCGAGAGCTTTTTTGGTTAGAAAAAATCATTGCTAAAAATTGGGCAGCGTTTACAGGGAAAGCCTTGATCATCGGTGGTGAAAATGATTTTAGCGGAGCGCATGTATTAGCGTTTCCTGCAATTGCCCCTCATGCCAAAAAAATACAACAGGAATTTTTAAAAGATACTGATCATATTTTTAATATCTTTACGCCACACTCGCAAGAGAAACGAGTCATTGAGACAGTAGTAGATTGGTTTAACAATCAAAAATAATTTATCTTCCCCCATACACCGCGTGGGTTTGATTTTTATGATAAGCCCAATATCTGTCGCCATACGAAAAATGCCACCATTCCATGGGGTAATTCACAAAATCCTCAGCTTCCATAAGCTGCAGTAATAATTGACGGTTGGCTTTGGCTTCACTGGAAATAGCTTCATAATCCGTACGGCAGCAATCAGGCTCAACCCTATTCCAGTCTTTAATGGCCATGCCCATGTCTAACAGTTCGCCCGATTCATGGATGACTTCAACATCCACCGCGCCGCCGGTACTGTGTGGCGGTACATTCGCTTTACCATCCAACATGGTTACAGGAGAAACCAGGCGTGCTGCGCCCTGAAAGCATTCTTCATGAAAAAAATGCGGCTGCATTTTTTTCACACGGGTATATTCTTCTTCAAAGAGCCATTTTTGTATCGCTAAACTGCGATAGCTATCGTAGAGACGAATAAAATATCCTTTCGGTAATTTTTCTCGCACACGGCATAATTTTTCATACACTGTTTTTCTGAGTTTGGTGTAATCGTCTTTTGTCTCGATGCATTCCGGCGGCGGGCCATATTTTAAAATTGTTTGATCTTTTAAATCGATAAAGTCTTCACCGCATTCTTCAATGGATATTGTAAGAATTTTAGGATCAGCGGGAGATAGTATTTTTTGTTTCATCAAGGTTATTTCTTTTCTAGCGTCATTAAAAAAGCGCGCAGCGAGCCATACATTTTTAGCATCATTTCATAACAGGCAGATAAATAAGTATGGGTGCTAAACCCATGAATCATACCCTCAGCAAGCTCAACATAGACAGTATTGCCTGCGTCTTTTAATCGCTTTGCATAGGCCAGTCCTTCATCATGTAATACATCACATTCTGAAATGACGATATAACTCGGCGGCAAATGCGCTAGGTTTTTAATCTTCATCGGAAAACAAGGATAAGGTTCTGTTGGATTATTTTTCGCAAAATGATCCATAAAAAAATACATACTTTTTAGGGTTAAAAAATGCCCTTCTCCATATTTTTCATAAGAAGGATAAGAAAAATCATTATCGGCCCAAGGATACAGCAAAAATTGAAAATCAATCTCTGGGCCTTTTCTATCGCGCGCCAAAATGCTGACCATTGCTGCCGCATGTCCGCCAGCACTGTCTCCGCCTACCATAATATGTTGGTAGCGCAAGCCTTCTTTTTTACCTTCATTGGCAACCCATTCGAGTCCTGCATAACAATCTTCTACAGGCGTCGGAAAGGGATATTCAGGGGCGAGGCGATAATCCACAAAAACAATGGGTATTTGTAATTCAGTACACATCCAGCGTGTAAATGCATCGAAATCTTCCATGCCGAAGAACACATAACCACCGCCATGATAATAGATAAAAACAGCATCAATAGTTTGCGTGGGGGGTTGATACCAGCGAAGTTTGAGGGAATAGCCGTCTTTGGTGGTCACCGTAAAATCTTTAGCTTCTATGAACGGCAATGATTTTGGCAAAGTGCGCGAGGCAAAGCCTTTTTCGATTTGTGCGCGTGCAACATCCAGCGGCAGTTCTGATAAATCTTTGAGCTTAAGGGCCGCGACCTCATCAAGCATCTTTTTAAGTTGGGGGTGTAAAGGCATAAAATTTTTTCCTTATTTACAATGAATGATAATGAAATCACAGTAGTTTTTTGAGTAACAATTTATGATATTATAACATATTCTAATTTGATATTAAAAGGTTTGTTTACTTCTCTGCAACAATAAATTTTACAGGAAAAAATTCCTGTTGATTGTTAAACTGAGGAGGCTCTTTATTCTCCTTAGACATTCTATGTTCGATATCAGAAATTTTATAATCTTCTACTCTAGAAAACGAATGTTTTAATTGCTGGATATTATCCATCATCCAAAAACTCTTAATATTTTCCGGAATAAATCCTTTCAAAGAATCAACAACTCTTTTGAAACAAGCGCTCTCTTCTACACCGTTTTCTGGCCAATAATCAAATATAAGCGCAGAATGCTCATAATTAGCAGTATTATCAATAATCCATTTTACACAGGCTTGACTAAGAAAATAAATAACGCCTTCAATAATAAAAAGCGGACGTTTGCAATGTGGAAATAATTCTTGCAAAGTTTGATTTTTTTGACAAGCCAACTCTAAATCAAGTGGTACTATCTTGATATTTTTAGAATGATTTTGAGGTAAGATTTCATTGGGAAGTTTTTCTATTCTTTTCTTTCTTTCGGCTGCCATATTCGGCAAATCCGAATCAATAAAAGTAATATTGTTGATACCTTTCTCTGCTAATTCTTGAGCTGCCACATGCGTAAGAAAGGAAAATCCTGAAGCAAAAGAAATACAGGAATCATACTTTCCTGTGGATAAAAGGCGAATGATATTTTCTAAAATAAAGCCTGCTCTCACACTGACTTTTCTGCCTATCAAAGGATAAGAAAATTTTGTTTCAAAGGCTGTGGCTTTCTCTATACCAGCCTGACTTGCCAATTTGATGCTTAGAGTATCTTTGCTCAATTGTGGAAACAGCGATCGCCAATAAGCGGTCATTTCTGCAGAACTAATTTCTTTTTCGATGGAAGACATAAATTCTCTTAACCTAACTCTACTGCAATTTCTTTGGAGCGCTGTATGTTCGCTTCCAACGCTTGTTTGAAAATTTCTTTTAACCCTAATTTCTCAAAAGTATTAATCGCGGCTTCTGTTGTACCTTTTTTAGAAGTCACTTCTTTTCTTAAGGTTTCTAAAGTTTTGCCTTTTTCGTGGGCCTCTTTGGCAAGCACTGCGGCGCCATAAAAAGTTTGCAAAGCAAAATCTTCCGCAATGTTTTGAGGTAATCCCAACTCGAGCGCTATTGTTGAAAGTAGCTGCGTAAAATAAAAATAATAAGCAGGGCCGCTACCAGATAACGCAGTCACTGTAGACATTTTTTCTTCATCGACCCAGGCAAGTTTTCCTATCGATGTTAAAAGATTTTCAACAATTATTTTTTCCTCGGTAGAAACGGCAGGCAAACAGCATAAGCCTGTTGCGCCTTCTTGAATAGCCGATGGCGTATTTGGCATGGTACGGACAATGCTTACCTGGGATCCCAGCCACTTTTGTAAAGTACTCAATTCAATCCCTGCCATGACAGAAACGATGGTTTTTCTTTGGCCTTTTAAAAAGGGGACTAATTCAAGACAAGTTTCTTGAGCGCCCTGCGGTTTAACACATAAGAAAATAACTTCTGATTTGAGCAGCAACTCCTCATCTTTAACATTTGCAACGCAATGAATATTATACGCGTTAGTTAAAGCGCTTCGCTTTTCTTCATTTCTATCTACCACCGTAATAAGATGTGAGGAATAATGCTGTTTGATAAGCCCAGCAATAATGGCTTTTGCCATATTTCCGCCACCGATGAAGAGTAAGTTTTTCATAATAGTTTTTTAAGCCTCATATTGAATTAATCATCAATTTTCTTCTCTAGCATTTCTGTTAATTCGTGAAGTTTGGTTTGTAATAATCTTTTGTCAGGAAGTAAAGTTGTATAATGAGCAACAAGTGTAGGAGAAAGATGTCGGCTTAAGGCATACTCAACCACTTCATCATCTTTGTCGCTACATAAAAGAAGGCCAATACTAGGATTTTCTTGTGGTTTCTTAATGTCTCTGTCCAATGCTTCCAGGTAAAAATTAATCTGCCCTAAATGTTCTGGTTTAAATTTTTCAGTTTTTAATTCAAAAGCAACTAAGGCAGAGAGCCCACGATGATAAAAAAGTAAATCAATAAAAAAATCAGAATTTCCTACTTGTAATCGATACTCTTCTCCTACAAATAAAAAATCACGTCCAAGTTCTAAAATAAATTTTTTCATATGCTGAATCAATGCTTTTTGAAAATGAGATTCATTATAATCTTGGGGTAACCCTAAAAATTCAAAAACATAACTGTCTTTAAAAGTATTATCAATAGCAGGATGCAATGTTTTTAAATTGCTTGTAATTTTTTTATCTCCAAGCATGGTTCTTTCAAAGAATGAAGCATTAATTTGTCTTTCCAATTCTCTTACGGAATAGCGCTCACTGATAGCTAATTTTAGATAAAATTCTCTTTCTTCTGCCTGTTTGAGCGGGAGAATTAGCCTGTTATGACTCCAACTTAATTCTCGCCACAGTGTGGCGAGTTTTTCATCATGTTCGTAAACCTCAAAGAATTGCTTCATGCGCCAAAGGTTTTTATCACTAAATCCCACAGTATTAGGCTCATTTTTCGTAATGTAATCGGCAAGTTCTGTGACAATTCCTTTCCCCCAGCCTGCATGATGCACTTTTTGGCTAATGATCTTTCCAATATTCCAATAAAGCTCGATTAATGTGGTGTTGACCTGAGTATAGGCTTTTTGTCTTGCCTGCTTGATTTGAAGTAAAATTTCAGTAAAATCAACTTGATCAACTGCTGTTTTTTTCTTCACATCTGTTTTTATTTTTTTTTCTTTCATAGTGTTTCCCAAAAATGTTCGGAATTAAAAATTATTATTTAATCCTCAATTAAAGATATCGCTAACTCAAACACTTCTTCTGAGTTTTTATCACACATAGGGGCATGGGTGTTTCCATAAATTTCGTGATCAGGTAATTTTAACATTGTTGTTTTTATCCCTCTTAATGCTAAGGCTTCTTGATATTGTTCTGCTTTTTTAAAAAGATCTGCCCAAAAGGCACTGTGTTCAGAATCAATATAATCCCCATATAAAAAAGAGACGGATTTTTGAGGAAAGTGAGGGCGTTTTTTCAAATCAGGAAAAGCAGCAGGCTCTATTAATAAGATATTTTTTACAGAAAAATTGTCTAATAAACGTAAGGCAATATCAGCGCCTTGACTGTGTGCGATAATATTCCAATGGCTTTTTCTTTTTAAAAGTTCTTTTATAGCTTCTACGGAAGGCTCAACATAGTTATTCCATCGTGGAATATTTTGTTTGGTAAAGTCTTCAAAATTCTTTTCTTGAAATTGAGAATTTTTATAGGTTTTTTTAGACTCAAAATCTTCTTGGCTTCCTAGCCGAAAATGCGTCCAAGTTCTTTCATAAGATCGAAGCTCAGGGTTTTGTGTGGAAAGATTAGGATCAAATGGACAATAACCTGAACGGCCGACGCCTACTGAATCCACAATATATACGGTTTTATTTAAGGATAAGAGCTTTTTTACCCAAATATCCCAAACTGCTCCCGACATTCCCCCACCATGAATGAGAAGGTAAGTACCTGTAGAAATAGTAGGCTTATAATATTGCACGTACATAGCGCCATTGTTATATTCGCCATTAGGATCTAGCTCAATTTCGGTATGGTCGTTACGCATCACTTTTTGTATAGATTGACCTTTGATGGAGATACTATTGCCAGCAATATAAAAGCTGCCGAAGTCTTGTAAAGAAAGCATTATTATTTAAGCCTCATATATTTCTAACGGTAAATCATCCGGATCTTTAAAGAAAGTATAGCGTTTTCCAGTGCCTTCATCTATCCTGACTGGCTCATAAGCGATATGATTCTCATTTAAATAAGCGAGGGTGGCATCAATATCTTTTACTTTAAAAGCCAGATGTCGAAGACCACAAGCTTCTGGACGTGAAACTCTCTTGGGTGGATTTTTAAAAGAAAAAAGCTCTATTTGGATGTTTTCTGATAAGCGCAAATCAAGTTTATAAGATTTTCGCTCTGCTCGATAAGTTTCTTGAATAATTTCAAATCCCAAAATTTTCGTATAAAAATATTTAGAGACTGAATAATCTGAACATATAACAGCAATATGATGAATACCTGAGAAAAACATTTATTATTTCTAAAAATTAGTTTTCAATATGTACACAATAATAATTTTCTTTTCCTTCGATAAGGCGTGGAACATATAAATGCTTTTCCCATAAAGAAGGCTCAATATTATCTTCAGTCTTTTGAAATCCAAAGAAGGGAATTTTTTCACGCGATTGAATGGCCTGTTTAACTGCAGGTAAATCTTTTAGAATTTTTTCATTTCTTTGAAGAAATGTATCTAAAAAACCTTCGGTATGAATGATAAAATAAGAAGTTTTTCCTAAAGTATTTTTACATAAAAAACTGCCTTTTTTATCCATTAAATAGAATTCTTCAATATCGGTAGCTTTTCGATAATGCGTAAAAAAATGAATGAATTTGGGATCAGATAAAGCTGTAGGATGCTCAGATTCTAAGACCTTTAATAAAGGTTGCGTAAGCTTTTCAAAATAAATAACAGA
>JBILMY010000179.1:0-2832 GCA_044375265.1 Gammaproteobacteria bacterium
AACCTTCGATCATATTGCCTGTCAGTTTATATTCAAATTTAGGATTGCCAAGTAAGCCTTGCGGGGTGTGACATTCGTTACAGTGTCCAAGTCCTTCGACAATATAATGCCCACGGTTCCACGCTGCCGATTGTGTGGGATCATTTTGAAATTCAGGGAGTTTATTCAATGGATTAAAGAAAAGTATGCGCCAACCTAACTGCATAAAACGCCAGCCAAAAGGCCAAAACATTTGATTGTCAGGAACTTGATAGCTCACGGCAGGCACACTCATTAAATAATCGTAAATAGCCCCCATGTCTGCATCCGATACTTGATGATAATAATTGTAGGGCATCACAGGGAAGATATATTTGCCTTCATTATCGACGCCATTTTTTATGGCCTTGATAAATTGCGCTTTTGTCCAAGATCCAATACCGCTTATTTTATCAGGTGTAATGTTGGAAGAAACAATCACACCAAAAGGCGTGGGGAATTGGTATCCGCCCGCAAAAGGTTTAGCGCCCAGCGTAGGCTCTGTGTGGCACCCTAAACAATCGCCCATCTTCGCAAGATATTCACCTTTTTTAAGCGTGGCGGGGGAAGCGATACCATTATTATAATTAATCACAGGATATTTAGGAAAAACTTCACCAGCAAAAACAGGGCTTTCCACAGCGCCAAAAACTGTTAAAGTAAGAAGAAGAAAAATACGAAATATCATAAGAACGCCTTAAAGAAATACTGCATTTTATTTTAACAAAATGAGCTGAAAAGTCAAGGGGAGATACCGCTTTCAAAAAGCGCAGCCAACAACTTCTTCATCGGCGCTGGTAGCCCAATGGATTGGGAGCCATCATACCAAAGCCCTTCTTTTAAAGGTTTTTTAGAAGATTTAACTTTTAACCACACAGGTTCAATATGCAGATGATAATGGGTAAAAGAATGTCGAAAAGTGGGAAGCATTTTTTTATCAAGCTTTTTATCAAAAGGGGAAAAATGATGTGTTTTTAAAAAGTCTGAAATGTCATCAGGTGTCGCAACGCTCGGGGGGCAAAAGAGATTGGCCCAAATACCTTTGGAAGGTTGTTGCATTAAAAAATAACTGCCTTTTTCATTCGTTATGATTAAAAATATTTTATGCTTGGTGGGGATTGGCGCTTTTATTTTTTTGAGAGGATAGGCCGTCTCAGTACCTTTTCGGTGAGCGATGCAAACTGTTTCAAGCGGGCAATGCGTACAGCGCGGTTTGGTACGCGTACAAATCATAGCGCCTAAATCCATCATAGCTTGCGTATAGTGTCCCGCATTTTTTTTGGGCATATACTGTGTTGCAACTGACCACAAAATTTTCTCATCTAAGCTATCGATGGCGAAAGTACGGCTTAATACGCGCTTCACATTACCATCTAAAATAGGATAGGGTTTTTTAAACGCGAGCGATAAAATAGCGCCAGCGGTGGAACGACCAATGCCAGGGAGTGCAATGATATCATCAAATTTATTGGGAAAAGTACCATCGTGATCGCGCATAATTTGCTGCGCGGCTTTATGTAAATTGCGTCCGCGCGAATAATATCCCAGTCCCGTCCAATGATGCAGTACAGTATTTTCATCCGCGTTTGCAAGGTGTTTGAGGGTGGGAAAAACTTCCATAAATTTTTTAAAATAAGGAATGACGGTAGCCACTTGTGTTTGCTGCAGCATGACTTCGGAGAGCCACACTTTATAGGGTGAAACCTCTTGCTGCCAGGGTAAATGTTTTCTGCCGTGTTTTTTGAACCAGGTAAGAACAGCTGTGTGAAAGCTACTCACTTCTCCCCTTGCGGGAGAAGTCGAGCCAATGGAAGATTGGCGAGGATGAGGGGTTTTAAATTTTTTATTCAGTTACCCCTCACCCTGCGCTTCGCGCAGACCTCTCCCACAAGGGGAGAGGTGAAAAATACCAAGCTTAAAATTCTAATCATCCGCCAAATTTAATATTCCCGAGCAAACTCGCTATCTGCGCTTGCCCCTGATTAACCAATACTTGTTTCGTAATATCGACGAGGTCCAACTTATAAGAAATAGCGCTTAAAGAACCTGTGATAGACATCGGAATAGTGTAACCTTTCAATTCTGGAATAGCATTCGTGGTTAAGGTTAAACGATAATCAATGTTTTGTGTATTCAAATCGATGCTGCCTGCACCTTTGCCAGTAAAGGCGTTATTTTGAATCAGTAAATCATTGTTTTTAATCACACCTTTATTCAGCGTTATCGTACCGGTGAGGCTGCCAAAAGGGGTACTTTGATCAGTGCTGTCAGCAGGGGGCGCTTTCTTTTGAATAAGTGCGCCCGCTTGCAATAAGCGATTTTCTAAATTGACGCCATAAAAAACACCATTGCTGAGTTTGAAACTACCATTGCCTTGTAGCGATTGAATTTGATTTTGTACGGTGCTACCTTTCGAGGTGCATTGAAAATTAAGATTCCCTACGCCGGAAATTTGGTTTTTGCCCAAAACATCATTGACAAGTCTTTGCATTTGGATATTTTGAAGTCCTGCCGTAAACGCAATACTTTTTTGTGCTGCATTGATACGCGTCGTTGACGTGAGATTACCTTCATACAATGTAGCGGACAGTGGCATTTGAAGCTGACCATTATTGAGTACCATCGTCAATTTTGCATGCTGCATGAATATTTTTTTGACAATGAATTCATTGCTTTTTAAAGTGATATTCGCATTGAATTTACTCAGCAGTTCAAACGGTAAAACAACTTCTTTTTTGGGTGAAGTATTAGCGCTTGTTTCACTATTGGCTACAGTATTTGCAGTATTTTCAGAAGCCTTGCCTGGTTGCGAAG
>JBILMY010000180.1:0-2822 GCA_044375265.1 Gammaproteobacteria bacterium
TTTATTTTGTTCAATTTGCATATCAATTTCTTTCTGCTTTTCTTGTAATAGCTCCATTGATACGCTTCCTAATTCTCTATAAATCCGGTTAGCTTCTCCGAAAAAATGGGGCCACATTCCGATAGAGCATACATTTGTCCCAGGCTTGATAATTTTATAAATAGGAATAAAAATAAAACCGAGATAAAGTGAAAATACTATCAGCAAGAAAGCTGTTTTTACTAATATTGCAGATGATATTACACATCCGAAAGCTTCTACTATTGGGATTTTTGCTAAAATTTTTACCAAGCAAGGAATGGTAAGGTTTATATTACTATTGCTTTCAAAATGTAGAATAATAGTGAAAGTTAATGATAAAATTGCTAGATTAAAAGTCAAAAGCTTTTGCGCTTTTTCTTGTATTTGAATTTTAGCCTCAGCAAGTTGCTTAAGTAAAAGGCGAGACTCTTCCAGCGCAACTTTAAGAGAGTCGTTATCTAATGGTTCCAAGAATGAATATCCACTCTAAAAAAATAATTTCTATTTTGAATCTTCTGTGTTTTCCAGGAGTGATTCTTTTTTTAATCCACCAGTCATTATAGTACCGTCCCAAATGAATTTACTGGGGAATGGATTGGGCTGAATCACGGTCTGTGATGTTTTAGTTTCAATCGATTTTTTTGAATTCATGGTTGACATAAAATACCTCTTAAGTTTACATTCATTTTACCACTTTCTTATCCATTTTTCAATGAAAAATGCTATGATAAGTCAAAGCAATTAAAGAGGAATTTTTTGATGTTGTCTTATATTTTGGGAATTGACCAAGGAACCACCAGCAGCAGGGCGGTGCTTTTTGATAAGCGCGCAAAACCCCTCACCAGCGCGCAAGAAGAATTTCCACAGCATTTTCCCCAAGAAGGCTGGGTGGAACATGATCCTGAAGATATCTTTCGCACGGTGCTGAGTACCTGTCGCAGTGTGATTAAAAAACAAAATATCGATCCGAAAACCATTGCAGGCATCGGCATTTCCAATCAGCGAGAAACGACAGTTGTGTGGGAGCGAAGTACCGGTAAAGCTATTTATCCTGCTATCGTATGGCAAGATCGCAGAACGGCCCAGGCTTGTGAATTATTAAAACACTCTGAATCAATGGTCTCAAAAAAAACAGGACTGCTTATTGACCCTTATTTTTCCGCGACTAAAATCGCCTGGATTTTAACGCATGTGAAAGGCGCGCGTGAGCGCGCAGAAAAGGGGGAACTTGCGTTTGGCACGATTGACAGTTTTTTAAGCTATCGTTTAACAGGCGGGAAATTTCATGTCACGGATGCGACCAATGCCTCGCGCACTCTCTTATTTAATATTCACACGCAATCGTGGGACGAGGAGTTGCTCACCCTATTTGATATTCCAAAAGCACTATTGCCGATGGTGAAAGATAATGCCGCAGAATTTGGTTTTACTGTAGCAGAATTTTTTGGCGCAGCCATTCCGATCCGTGGCATGGTCGGCGATCAGCAATCCGCTTTAATTGGACAGACGTGTTTTCAAGAAGGCATGGCAAAAACCACTTATGGCACAGGCTGTTTTATGGTGTATAACACGGGAGAAAAAATTCTTAGCTCTGGGCATCGATTGTTATCAACTACCGCGTATCGCTTCAATGGAAAAGCCACTTACGCACTTGAAGGCAGCAGTTTTGTGGCAGGCGCAGGAATACAATGGCTTAAGGATGGACTTCATTTGATTGAAAAAGCGTCTCAGACAGAGAGCTTGATTGCAAAAGCAAAAATGGATAGCGAAGTGTATTTGGTGCCAGCCTTTACAGGGCTTGGTGCACCGTATTGGCAGCCGAGTGCCAGAGGCGCGATAATGGGGCTAACAAGAGATACTGGTATTGCAGAAATTGTGAGGGCAGCACTTGAAGCCGTTGCATACCAAACTTATGATTTGATTGCCGCCATGAAAGCTGATGGTGTTTCACCTTCAGGCGCACTGCGCGTTGATGGTGGTATGGTGGTCAATCACTGGCTCATGCAATTTTTAGCGGATATTATCCAGATGAAAATTGAACGGCCTTCAAATAATGAGACGAGTGTATTAGGTGCTGCCTACGTGGCAGGATTGCAAGCCGGACTTTTTAATTCTTTAGAAGAATTGACCGCATTGTGGCAGCTTAATCAAGAGTTTATCCCCAATATGGAAAGCGCCTATCGCCATCATAAATTACAAGGCTGGCAAAAGGCGGTGGAGAGAGTTTTATTGTAAAACTTAATGGAGAATACCCCTCTTAATAAGAGGGGATGTCGGCGTAGCCGACAGGGGAGATTTATAAAGCAATGATAAAAATAAATCCCCCAGTCAACTTCGTTGACAGCCCCCTTGTTAAGGGGGCAACCACTAAAATAAAAATAGGAAAAATTTTATTATGCCTTTAACAATTATTTTTCTCCACGGCCTCGGCGATACGGCAGAGAATATTTCTTTTCTCAAACAGTATTTTGAAGAACATGAATTTTCAGATATTCGCTGGATTTTTTTACAAGCGCCCATCAGACCTGTCACCCTAAATGGCGGGTTTAAAATGCCTGCCTGGTATGATATTTTTGAACTACGCGATCCACCGCGTGAAGATGAAGCAGGCATTGAAAATTCAGCAAAGGATATTCGCGTCACACTCGATACACTTATTGCCAACGGGACAAAAAGCGAATCGATTATTCTGGCAGGATTTTCGCAAGGCGGCGCAATGGCTTTATATACCGCGCTGCGGTATCCTCATCAACTCGCGGGTGCCATAGGATTATCCACGTATTTAATTGGGCAAAACACGC
>JBILMY010000207.1:0-2801 GCA_044375265.1 Gammaproteobacteria bacterium
CCTTTACCTCTTTTAAGTTAAATTTAATTACGCGGCATTGCGTTTTTTAACGCTTTCTGCCACATTGGATGGAGTTTCCATATATTTTTCAAATTCCATCGTGTACGTTGCACGCCCTTGAGACATGGAGCGAATATCGGTTGCATAACCGAACATTTCGGATAAAGGAACCTCAGCTCGGATCACTTTACCAGATACGCTATCTTCCATTCCTAAAATAATGCCGCGACGGCGGTTTAAGTCACCCATAATATCGCCCATATATTCTTCGGGCATGATGACTTCAACTTTCATAATCGGTTCTAAAAGAACAGGGTTCGCTTTAAGTGCGCCTTCTTTGAAAGCCATAGAACCTGCAATTTTAAAGGCCATCTCGTTGGAATCCACATCATGATAAGAACCATCAAATACAGTCACTTTTACGTCAACCACAGGATAGCCTGCGATAACCCCATTTTGCATTTGTTCTTGAATACCCTTATCGATAGGCGCAATATATTCTTTAGGAATCGCGCCGCCCACGACTTCATTGGCGAATTCATATCCAGACCCTGCTTCTCTGGGTTCAATACGGATCCAAGCGTGACCATATTGACCACGACCGCCTGATTGACGCACGAATTTACCTTCTTGCTCAACAGACTTACGAATGGTTTCACGGTAAGCTACTTGCGGTTTACCGACGTTCGCTTCAACACCAAATTCGCGTTTCATGCGATCCACAATAATTTCTAAATGAAGCTCACCCATTCCACCAATAATGGTTTGGCCTGATTCTTCATCGGTACGTACCCGGAAAGAGGGATCTTCTTGTGCAAGCTTACTGAGCGCAATACCCATTTTTTCTTGATCTGCTTTGGTTTTAGGTTCCACCGCCACAAAAATAACGGGTTCAGGGAATTCCATTTTTTCAAGAGTAATGACTTTACTGAGATCACACAGCGTTTCACCTGTGGTCACATCTTTTAAGCCAACCGCCGCGCCGATATCGCCGGCACGAACTTCTTTAATTTCTTCACGTTGATTGGCGTGCATTTGGAGAAGTCGCCCAATACGCTCTTTGCGATTTTTAATGGGGTTATACACCGTATCACCTGAATTGAGCACACCTGAATAGACCCGAAAGAAGGTGAGTGTTCCGACGTAAGGATCGGTCATGATTTTAAACGCAAGCGCTGCAAAAGGCTCAGTATCATTGGCGTTACGCACAGCAGGCGTATCATCTTCTAAAACACCTTTAATCGCGGGGACATCAATCGGCGCAGGTAAATAATGAATCACAGCGTCGAGCATGGCTTGCACGCCTTTATTTTTGAAAGCAGAACCGCAGACTACTGTCACGAGTTCATTGGCAATCGTGCGGCCGCGAAGTCCTTGCATGATTTCTTCAATAGTTAATTCATGACCTTCTAAATATTTATTCATGAGATCTTCGGAAAATTCTGCCGCAGCTTCGATCATGTTTTCACGCCATTTTTTGGCTTCATCTAAGAGCTCTGCAGGAATCGCTTCAAAATAATGTTCCATGCCCATGTTTTCTTCTTTCCAATACACGGCATGCATTTTTAAGAGATCGATAACGCCGATAAAGTTTTCTTCAGCGCCGATAGGCAATTGAACAGGCACTGCATTCGCGCCCAAGCGTTTTTTAATCATGCCTACAACGCGTAAGAAATTTGCGCCCGCACGATCCATTTTGTTCACAAAGGCTACACGGGGTACGCCATATTTATTCGCTTGACGCCATACGGTTTCAGATTGGGGTTCAACACCACTCACCGCGCAAAATACACCGACTGCGCCATCAAGTACACGAAGCGAACGCTCCACTTCAATCGTGAAATCCACGTGTCCAGGGGTGTCGATAATATTGATACGGTGTTGGGGCATTTTATGCTCCATACCATTCCAAAAACAAGTTGTCGCAGCGGAGGTAATCGTAATTCCACGCTCTTGTTCTTGTTCCATCCAATCCATGGTGGCAGCGCCTTCGTGTACTTCACCAATTTTGTGATTCACACCGGTATAGTACAAAATACGCTCTGTCGTCGTGGTTTTACCCGCATCGATATGCGCCATGATACCAATGTTTCTATATCGTTCAATAGGAGTTGTACGCGCCACAATAACCTCTTTAATTTACGCGGAAATTTGCAAACGCTTGGTTTGCTTTTGCCATACGGAGGACATCTTCTGATTTTTTCAGTGCCCCGCCACGATTTTCTAAAATATCGCCAAATTCACCGGCCAGTCTTAAGGCCATGGTTTTTTCAGAACGTTTGCTTGCCGCTTCAATCACCCAGCGCATAGCCAGTGCCATACCGCGATCGGTAGGAACTTCCATCGGGATTTGATACGTAGCGCCACCCACACGACGGGGACGTACTTCTACTGCGGGACGCACTTTGTCTAAAATATCGGAAAATACATCAACCACGTTATCGTTAGCCGCTGCTTTTTTCTCAATCATTCTTTCAAAAGCGCCATAGACAATTTTTTCCGCCACGGCTTTTTTACCGGACTTCATCACGCGATTGATAAATTGAGAAACCACTTCACTTTTATAGAGTGGATCTGGCAGAACAATACGTTTTTTCGCTTCTCTTCTTCTTGACATAATGCTTAATTCCTATTTTTTATTTTTTGCACGTTTCGTGCCGTATTTAGAGCGTCCTTGTTTGCGATCATTCACGCCGCTGCAATCTAAGCTGCCACGCACTGTGTGATAACGCACCCCTGGTAAATCTTTCACCCGTCCACCGCGAATCAGTACGACCGAGTGTTCTTGCAGGTTATGGCCT
>JBILMY010000182.1:0-2796 GCA_044375265.1 Gammaproteobacteria bacterium
CGATTAAAGACAGACCCATAGTAGAAAACGGCCAAATTGTGATTCGTCCGATGATGTATTTAGCCTTATCTTACGATCACCGTATCATCGATGGTAAAGATTCCGTCCAATTTCTTGTCACAATCAAAGAGCTAATAGAGGATCCTACGCGCTTACTTCTGGAAGTCTAAATCATGCGCATTGGGCATGGCGTCGATATCCATCGTTTAAAGCCAGGTAAAGGTCTCACACTCGGCGGTGTATTCATCGCCTGTGACCATGCTGCTCTTGCCCATTCTGATGGCGATGTGATTTTACATGCACTCACAGATGCCCTCCTTGGTAGCTACGCACTCGGCGATATTGGTACACATTTTCCTGATACCGATCTGCAATATAAAAATAAGCCCAGCACCCTTTTTTTTCAAACCGCTTTCGACCTTGTCACTGCTAAAGGCGGCAAGCTTCAAAATATTGATATCACGGTTATTACTGAAGTTCCTAAACTTGCGCCACATCGAAAAGCGATTTGTGAAAATCTCGCCGCCTTGTGCAAACTTGATTTAGATCGCGTGAGTCTCAAAGCCAAAACCAATGAAAAACTCGACGCCATTGGCCACAGTGAGGCCATCGCCTGTCAGGTCGTTATTTTGGTAGGAGAATAAGCATGCTGGATTTAAGTGTCACGCTCATTACGCTCAATGAAGAAAAAAATATTCGGCGTTGTTTACATTCAATCAAAGATATAGCCGCAGAAATCATCATCGTCGATTCGGGCAGCACGGATAAAACCCTCGACATTGCTAAAGAGTTTGGCGCGCATATTCATAGTATCCCTTGGCAAGGTTATGGCCCACAAAAAAATACCGCCTTATCTTTTGCTACCAAAAAATGGGTATTATCTATCGACGCCGATGAAGAAGTGAGCCCTGAATTGGCCACGCGACTCAGCAGCTTATTATCCGCAACGCCTACCCCAGTGGGATATAAAATTCCACGTCCTGTGATTTTCATGGGTAAAAAAATTCGCTATGCCACAGGCTCAAGTTTTGATGTACGATTATTTTTACGCGGCAAAGGCAGTTTTACGCCCGTGAGTGTCCATGAATCTTTAGTCATTGAGGGTGCAATCGCTGCGCTCCATGAGCCCCTTTATCATTATTCTTTTGGCAGCGTCGAAGATATCTTGAGTAAGCTCAATAAATACACCTCGCTCGTGGCGCAGCAGCGTTATCAACAAGGGAAAAGAGGATCGATTTTTAAAGCCATCACGCACAGTCTTTCGATGTTTTTAAAAGTTTATATTTTGAAAAGAGGATTTTTGGATGGTGCGCCAGGCTTTATTTTAGCCGTGTCTTTTGCGCAGGGCGCGTATTATCGCTATATAAAGTTGTATGAGAAGGGTCGGGGATGATTCATTCAACCACCCCGTCTGCCTTCGGCATCCACCCCTCCTCTGGAGGGGAATTTACCCACAAGGGGAGAGGTGAGTTTATTGGATTTTGGCTCACGCCCTCTTTACTGCACTGCGCCGTTCTGAACAAAAAACAAGAAATCATTTTTACCGACACTTTTGCTTACACTGATTTATCTGAATTGGAAGAAAAATTAAGTCCCCTTAAAAAACACTATCCTAAAGCAATTTCAGGCCTTGCACTCCCTAATACCGATATTTTCAAGCGCCGCCTCACGATTCAAAAAAATTTAACCGAAGAAGAAATTGAGGCGCTGGTAGCTTTTGAACTCTCTAAAATTTTACCTTATCCGCTGAGTGAAGCGTATTATGATTTTGCTATGATAGAAAATGTGCCTTCCTTACGTACCCATGAAATAACTGTGGATATTCTTGCACTTCCGAAGAAAAGTGCTGAGCCTTATCTCACCCTCCTTAACGCCTTATCACTGCGTCTGTTAACGACGCAGGGAACGATTGAAGAAAATTATTCCCGCGATATCTCTCTAGCATCCAGCCCTGCGATGCTTGTTGCAAAAGAGACTTCGCAATATGCCACATTTTAATCTCTTACCCTGGCGAGAAAAAAAGCGGCAGCGAATTGTCCGCCATTTTTTCATTACCGCCACTTTACTCATTATTATTAACTTCACGGCTGCATTGCTGGCACGTTTTTATTTACATCATGACATAAAGCATGAAAAAATAAGGATTGCTTATTTGGAAACGCAAGTGCAATCTTATGAAGTCATACGCTCACAAATTACCGTGATCGAAGTACAAAAAAACATCCTGACTCAGCGCATCCATTTCATAGAGGCCCTACAAAAAAAACAGATGCGTGATATTGCACTTTTTCAATCCTTCATCACACTCTTGCCGCAAAGCGTTTATTTCACGCAAATTTCACGACAAGGCAATAGCCTTTCCTTAAGTGGCCAAGCCGAAACGCATGAATCTGTTTCAACACTATTCCATAATATTGAATCTTTGCCTTTTTTCACGCAGCCAAAACTGCATTTAATCCATGCCCTTTCTGACAATGAAGCGTATCCTCAAAGTTTTGAATTAAAAGTAAAATCCCCATGATCATCAAAAATCACGACATTCGTTTGAATAATATTGGCTATTGGCCCCGCAATATTCGCCTGGCTGTGCTCTGTCTCATTGCAGTATTTAGTTTTTTAATTGCTGGGCTTAGCCTTGTTTTACCCGCTTTTCAGCATTTCACGCAGCTTGCACAAAAAGAAAATACTTTAAAAAACATGCTGGTAAAAGAACAGCCTATCGTTGCCAATATAAAAGCTTATCAAAACCAAGCTATCCTAATTGAGCGCAATTTAAAAATACTGACAGAACAAATT
>JBILMY010000018.1:0-10272 GCA_044375265.1 Gammaproteobacteria bacterium
TTCCTTTTTTAGCCCGCATTCCACAGCGTATCGGCTATCACGGGGAAGGACGCTATTTTCTATTAAACCATCGATTTGCCTTAGATGAAAAAGCCACGCCACGCTTAATCGATCGCTATCTGGCGCTTGGACAAAAACTCTTGGCACTGTTGAAACTGCCTTTTACTATGGCTTCACTGGATCTGTATTTACCCAAGCTTGCAATGGATAAAGATAATCAAAGCCAATGGCAAAATGTATTAGCACTCAATCAAAAAAAACCAGTGATTACCTTATGCCCAGGCGCAGAATATGGGCCTGCCAAGCGCTGGCCACTAGACTATTTTATTGCACTGGCCAAAGCTTGTGAAGAAAAAGGATATCACGTGGTATTACTCGGTGGGCCGAATGAAATAGGGCTTGCAGAAATTATGGTTTCTGCCGTGCCTTTGATAAAAAACGCCGTCGGCAAAACCAGTATTTTGGATGCCATAGATGTCCTCTCCTTAAGTACGTTTGTTGTCAGCAATGATTCGGGCCTCATGCACGTTGCCGCAGCGCTGGATAAGCCTTTAATCGCGCTCTATGGCTCGAGCTCACCAGACTATACGCCGCCGTTATCAAAACAGGCCAAAATCATTTATCTCAAATTATGGTGTAGCCCATGTTTTAAAAGAGTGTGTCCTTTGGAAGGCGAACAGCACTTACGCTGTCTTCAAGACATTTCAGTCGAAGAGGTTTTTGGGCAAATCATACGGAGCCTTGAAAAATGAGCTGCCGTATTCTTATTGTCAAAACCTCTTCCATGGGCGATATCCTACATACTTTTCCTGCCGTGACAGAACTTGCAAAGCATTATCCAGAGGCATCGATCGACTGGCTGGTTGAAGAGGCATTTGCCGAAATTCCTGTCTGGCACCCAGCAGTACATCGGGTGATTCCGATGGCGTGGCGGCGCTGGCGCAAAACCCCATTGGCTTTTTTACGTTCTCAAGAAAGAAAGCAGTTTTTTACAGCGCTGCGTGAAACTTCTTATGATTATATTATCGATTGCCAAGGGCTCTTTAAGAGCGCCTTTTTTGCGCGTTTTGCCCAAGGAAAACATGTCGGATTTTCCGTGGGTACTGTGCGCGAAAAAATTGCGACCTTATTTTATCAATCACGCTACGAAGTGCCTTGCCATTTGCATGCCATTGCCCGTAATCAATTATTATTAGCCAAAGCTTTGGGATATACGGCAGATATTAACCACATTGATTATGGGTTACTGCGAACTTCTGCGCCTAAAAACACTGTTATTTGTATCCCTAATACCAGCAGTCCCAAAAAACGCTGGGCAATCACACAGTGGCAAACGTTGCTTCAGTATTTATCTACTCGTGTTGAACAAGTACTTATTCCTGAAGGCTTGGCCCACGAGCATGCGTATATTGATGAGATCATGAAAGGACTACCAGAAAACATTAAGCGGCTTTCTTCAGATAATTTAACGCAGGTCAAACAAGCCATAGAATCTGCAAAATTTGTAGTCAGCGTCGATACGGGGCTGGCCCATTTGGCTGCTGCGCTATCTGTCCCTTGCATTACACTTTATACCGTAACCGATCCCGATTACATTGGCACCAAAGGCGTGCATCAATATCACTTAACAGGGCCTGTTATCACTGCATCGATCGTGATTGAAACACTGGAAAAATACGTATGATAAAGTCTGATTTACCTTCCATCGAAATTCCCCCGAAGACAGGTGACGATCCTTCTGCCCGTTTTTGGAAAGAAGTGGATAATACCTTAAGCCCTTATGAAGCAGACCATTACTTACATTGGGATGAGCTTCTTCAAAAAGCCTTGCCCTTAAAATCTATTACTCATAAACAATGGTGGCAGCTTCTCAAAGCCAAACGCCGTGCACGCGTACAATCTTTGCCGCTTGAAATAGAGAGTACAACTGCTTATTTTGTGCAAGATGATAAACTCCTCAAAAAAAATTCTAAGATCGAGCGCGGTTTATCGAGAGAATTTTTAATGGCAACGCCTTTTGTGCACGGCGAGTTTACAGAGGAGGCCATTTACGCCTTGCAATTATCAGGTGTAGATGTTGACACACAAGCAGCCCGTCAAGTGTTATCCACAGGGGAGGGGAGCGCCGATCCTGCTATCATGTTAGCAACTCAAATAGAAACCCTCGCTTTATCATTTACTCCACAAATGCCTATCACGACTGCCACGCTACAACAGTGGGCTGCTGCTTTAGGCACTTCGCTACAAAAAAATGTGATGTTAGACAAGCTCCTGACGTTTTTTAATGAGGCCGAAGACAGTTATGCAGGCTTTCTTCCCCCTTTAGTCAAAGCCGCAATTTTGCATACCGCCGTCATGCTAACAGAACCTTTTGAAGCATATAACCCTGTATTTGCCAGCTTACTGTGCCATGCTTTTTTAATCAAAGAAAGCTATCCTTTATTTTCTTATTTGGGTTTATCGCAATATTTATCAAAAGATAAAGCCCAGTATTTTAAAATCTTGGCCTATAGTCAAAGTGATGAGCAAGATTTAACTTATGCCATCAATTATCTGTTAGATATTTGGTTTAATGCATTGATAGCCTTAAAAGATAAAGTAGGAATACAATTGCAAGAAGAAGGGATGATAAGCGCTCAGATATTACGGGAGCTGAATTTTCGCCAACTGGCTTTTTTAACGGAAGCAGGGAAGCATCCTGATTGGGTGTATCGTATTGCAGCTTATAAAAAACGCTTTGGCATTACGTATGAAACGGCAAGAACCGATCTCATGAAACTGAGGCGTTGGGATTTAATGCAAGAATATAAAATCGGCAAGGCGTTTTGTTATACTTTAAAAACCAATATGATAGGAACAGGAGATTAAAAATGAATATACTTAAAATACTCCAAGAAGCGGCATTAAAAATTCCCCTCCAGAGGAGGGGTGCCCGAAGGGCGGGGTGGTTGATACAAGGATTGAAGTGCTATTCAACCACCCCGTCAGGCTACGCCTGCCACCCCTCCTCTGGAGGGGAATTTCCCGAAAAGGGATATGTGAGAAAACGCTCAGCTATGATTTGTTTTATAGCCGTTTTCCTCTGCCTCTCCCTCGCCAACGCTAGCCCTGTCTCAGACCTCAACACCAAACTTACCTCCCTAGAAACCATTTCTGCGCATTTTACGCAGACGGTATACGACCAAAATAACCAAGTACTTTCCAAAAGTACCGGCTCACTTGTTTTAATGCGCCCCAATAAATTTCGCTTTTCCATCGATGCGCCTTCAGCCCAGCTTACAGTCAGTGATGGCAAAACGCTCACGACCTATCAACCCGATTTACAGCAAGTAACCATTAGCCCGCTGCCTAAAAATACCTATCAAACGCCGCTGTCTATTTTGAGTGGCGAGCAAGGCGGGTTACAAAAAGCTTTTATGGTGACGGAAAATGGCAATAGCTTTATCTTGATTCCAAAAGATAAAAATAGTAACTTTCAAAAAATTCAGTTGGTGTTTCAAGGTGATCTTTTAACATCCATGACGCTATGGGATAACTTTTCACAAAAGACGAATCTCGCTTTTTCAGACGTCAGTCAATTACTCCCCTCCGATAAAAATCTCTTTTCATTCATGCCGCCCAAAGGCGTGGATATTATCGATAATCGGCACTAATTTTTTCCAAAAAATTTCATCTTCCCTTCATTTTGCTGTGCTATAATTTATCGGCTAATTTTATTAAACTCTGATTATTATAGACCATCATTACCATGAAAAAATATTCCTTTATTTTAGGGGGACTGCTCTCCTTAGGTTCACTTGATACCCTTAAAGCAGAAACCTATTATGAATCCACGCTTCGCCTGTCAGGTTTTTATGGCAATAAAGGCGGAAGCTTTGGCGAAATGGATTTCTTACTGCCGCTCTTTCAAACGCCGTATCAACTAGGATATCTTGATCTGCGTGCGCAAAATCGAGAATCTGCCTTATGGCAAAGCAGTCTCGGGGCAGGTTATCGAGTGTTATCGCCCGATATGAAAGCGATGTATGGCTTATATGTTTTCTATAATGCACAAAACAGTTCTTTCAATAATACCTATGAACAGTTGATTACTGGTGTAGAGTTTAAAACCGAGCAGCTCAGCTTTGGCGCTAACTATTATACTTCGGTAGGTGTTACGCAGTATGAGGAAGCCAGTGCCAATACCTATTCCTGGCAGCTCATTTCCGGCATCAACAATAACTTACTTCTCAATAATGCGGTGGAAGATAATAAAATACAGGGCACGGATGCAGAGCTTGGCACAACGCTAGGTGAAAATCTCCATGTGTATGGCGGTTATTATTATTTTGAAGCCACCGATTTTTTACCGGCATTTCAGGGTCCCCGTTTTCGGCTGAGTTATGATCTGTCGGAAAATTTATCTTTACAAGGCAGTTGGCAGCAAGATAGTCTCAATGGCACGTTATGGACAGCGGGAATAAGAATATCGATGCCGATAGAAGACGTGGGGCCTAAAAAGGGACTCCAGAAATCAATGACTGATTATGCCCAATTTTCTTTAATAACAAGTCCTGTCATCGGCTATAAAAATTCTACGCCTTATCAAGTGAATGGAGAGTCACTTACCTTTGCGCGCGTCAATTCTTTAAGTGACTTAAATGAAGCTATCTCTGGGGACAGTAATGTCATCGTCATCAATCAAGATATCACCCTCGATGCTACCAAAAATCTCCCTGATAATATTGTCATGACCGGCCAAAGCTTTACGCTGAATAATGGCAGTACCGTGAATCTCACCGGTAATAATGAACTGTCTGAAATAACGGGCGCAGCTTCCCAAGATATGTTTGCGATAGGGCGAAATAACCACATTCAAGATATCAAAATGACAGCGGTATCTAGCCCAGGGAGTAATGATGATTTACCCGGAGCGCTTGTCAATAATGGCAAAAGCGTAGGGGACCTACAAATCTACGGTCTTGAGAGTAACGGCGGTATCAACATGCAGGTACTGACAGCAGGCAGTAATAATTTTATTGTGGAAAATAATCAGGTCAGTAATATTATGCTGGGGGTTTCGAGTATTGAGGGTACCGGCAGCTTTACTTTAAATAATAATACGATCACGGTATCTGATGGGGTGGGTATTTATATTGCCAGTGTTAGACAAACCAATACCACTATCGACAGCATCAATGGTAATACCATTATTTTTACGGACAATACCGATGGTGTCATAGGGATTTGGGTAGAAAACCAAGGCGGAACGCAAACGATTAAAACTATCACTAATAATACCGTCAATATGGGCAACAGCAATAACAGCCAGGGCATTGAAATAGAAAATGGCTTTGTGCAAAGTGAAACTTTGAGCTATTCAGGACCACAAACCATAGGCACGATAAACAATAATACCGTGACTTTTGCCGATGGCAATGGCAATACGGGTATTTATCTCAACAATCTTGCAGGGCATCAATGGCTGACGAATACCTTGGCAGATAATACTGTCACGTTCCATAATACTGCAGCGAGTACCAATGCCAATTCAAATAGCGGCATCACTTTTAAAAATAATAGTAAGCCCTCAACCCAACCACTCAAAAATCGCCAAACGATTGAGCGAATAGAAAACAATACGATAACGCTCAATGAAGCAGGGAATACCCAAAATTCGGTGGGGATTTCAGCTATTAATCACGATGAACAAACCCTCAATCAGCTTATGGGAAATACCGTCTATTATTCCAGCGCCTTAGGCCAAGAAGCACCCCCAGCTTATCTTATTTCTTTAAGTGCGACGACCCAAAATGGCAGTGAAGGAAAACTGAACGTCAAAAACTTTTATAACAATAATTATGCTATGATAGGAACAGGTGGAAATGTGTCGATTCAGCTTGTCAGCGATGATACTGCGATTGCCAATCAAATTTTAATAACAATTGGAAAAGATACTCTAACACCTTCAGGCACTGCTGCTTTAACAGAAGCCAACAATAATATCAGTATCAATGTTGCAGGCGATAGCAGCAATATTACGATTAATGATTAGCCGCTAAATTCCCCTCCAGAGGAGGGGTGGTTGAATTAAGCATTACGGATTATGAAAAATATTCTCATCAAAGGGGCGAGGACCCACAACCTCAAAAATATTGATGTCACGATTCCACGCGATCAATTGGTGGTGATCACGGGCCTTTCAGGTTCCGGTAAATCCTCGCTCGCGTTTGATACCTTATACGCCGAAGGGCAGCGCCGATATGTGGAATCGCTTTCTTCTTACGCCCGTCAATTTTTATCGGTCATGGATAAACCCGATGTCGATCATATTGAAGGGCTCTCACCGTCGATTTCTATTCAGCAAAAATCCACTTCGCACAATCCCCGCTCGACGGTAGGAACGATTACCGAAATTTACGATTATCTGCGTCTTTTATTTGCAAGGGTGGGGCAGCCGTATTGCCCTGAACATAATACTTTATTAGACGCCAAAACTATCAGTCAAATGGTGGATACCGTCATGGCCTTACCGGCAGAGACAAAAATCATGATCTTGTCACCCATTATTCGTAATCGCAAAGGGGAGTTTGTACAAAAGCTTAAAAGCCTTGCACAAGAAGGATTTGTACGTGCGGTGATTGATGGCCAGCTCTATGAATTAGAGGGTGAACTGCCGAGTTTAGATTTACGTAAAAAACATAATATTGAAGTGGTGATTGATCGCTTAAAGGTCAAAAAAGAGAATCAAAGCCGTATTGCAGAATCGCTAGAAACGGCCGTTAAAATGAGTGGGGGACTTGTCAGCATTGCCTGGATGGATGAACCTAAAAAAACGCCACTCTTATTTTCTGCCGTCTTTGCCTGCTCAGAATGCGGCTATAGTTTGAGTGAATTAGAACCGCGCTTATTTTCATTTAACAGCCCAATGGGTGCTTGCGTAACTTGTGATGGCTTAGGTGTTGAGCAATTTTTTTCTGTGGACAAATTGATCCCCAATCCTGAACTCAGTTTAGAAGAAGGCGTCATTCGCGGTTGGGAGCCTAAAAATAGTTGGACATATTCCCTCTTACAAGCCTTGGCCAAACATGATAAATTTGATTTAAAAAAGCCTTGGAAAAAACTGTCTCAAAAACAGCAAGACCGCATTTTAAATGGTACTGGCGATGAAGCTTTGTCTTTTGTATATCGCACAGACAAAGGTCGCGAATATCATAAAAACGAACCTTTTGAAGGTATTTTAAATAATTTAGAGCGACGCTACCGTGAAACGAGCTCCGATTGGGCACGCGATGAAATTAAAAATTATTTATCAACGCGTCCCTGTGATACTTGTGACGGTACGCGACTTAAAAAGGAAGCACGATTTGTGCTGATTGAAAATCGATCGATCGCTGATATTGCCAGGCTTTCCATCAGTGATGCAGCCGCCTTTTTTAATAGTGTGCCCTTAAAAGGCCAGCGCGCAGAAATTGCGAGTAAAATTCTCAAAGAAATTCAAGAGCGGCTGGGGTTTCTCATCAATGTCGGCCTCAATTATTTAAGCCTCGAGCGCAGTGCTGAAACCCTTTCCGGCGGCGAAGCGCAGCGTATTCGCCTGGCCAGCCAAATTGGTTCAGGCCTTGTGGGCGTCATGTATATTTTAGATGAGCCTTCCATTGGGCTGCATCAACGCGATAATGAACGCTTACTTAAAACGCTGTTTCATTTACGTAATTTAGGCAATACCGTCATTGTGGTGGAACATGATGAGGACGCCATTCGCGCAGCCGATCATATTATTGATATGGGTCCCAAAGCAGGCGTGCATGGTGGATATGTGGTGGCCGCCGGAGATGCAAGAACGATTGCCAATTCAAAAAATTCTATTACAGGGGATTATTTAGCGGGCCGGCGTTTCATTGCTATTCCAAATAAAAGAATTCCTGTCGATCCTAAAAAAATGATTAAGATTAGTAAAGCTTCGGGTAATAATTTAAAAGACATTTCTGTGGAAATTCCCATTGGCCTCATGACCTGTGTGACCGGCGTGTCAGGCTCAGGCAAATCCACGCTGATTAACGACACGTTGTACCCTCGCGCGGCAGAAGTTCTCAATGGTGCAGAATCTCTCACTAAAAGCCCTTGCAAAGCCATTACAGGCCTGGAACATTTTACTAACATCATTGATATTGATCAAAGTCCTATCGGCCGTACGCCACGCTCGAATCCTGCCACATATACTGGCATGTTCAGCGGTATCCGGGAACTTTTTGCGGCGACCATCGAGGCCCGGACACGGGGTTATGAAGTGGGGCGCTTTAGTTTTAATGTCAAAGGCGGGCGATGTGAAGCCTGCGAAGGCGATGGTCTCATTCGCGTGGAAATGCATTTTTTACCGGATGTGTTTGTCCAGTGTGAAGTGTGCCATGGCAAGCGCTATAACCGTGAAACCTTAGAAATTCATTACAAAGGCAAAACCATTCATGAAGTATTGGAAATGTCGATTGAAGAAGCCTTGGACTTTTTTAAAGCCGTGCCTTCGATTGCCAAAAAATTACAAACCCTCGTTGATGTCGGGCTGTCTTATATCCGCTTGGGACAAAGCGCCACGACGCTGTCTGGCGGTGAAGCGCAGCGTGTCAAACTTGGCAAAGAACTCTCGCGGCGTGATACGGGCAATACCCTTTATTTACTTGATGAACCCACCACGGGGCTACATTTTTATGATATCGAGCAACTCCTCACCGTACTCCATCGTCTGCGCAATGCGGGCAATACCATCATTGTGATTGAACATAATTTAGATGTGATCAAAACGGCAGATTGGGTTATTGATTTAGGCCCCGAAGGCGGGCAGGGCGGTGGGCAAGTCATTGCTACAGGCACGCCTGAAACGGTGGCTAAAAATAAGCAGTCTTATACGGGGCAGTTTTTAGCGAAAATACTCTAACCCGTTATTTCTTTAATTCGTATATTTGACAGTATTTCAATAATCAGCGTAGAATGAATTGATGAAAACAAATTTGAAAAAGCGTCATTTAACTGAAAAAGAATTAGATTTTCTTGAAAGTAAAATTCCTGAACTTGCCGAAATGGCAGGTGCTAAGGCTTTTTATTCTACTTTAGCTTCTGGGTATCCCGCATTTATTATGGAAAATGGGGTATTTATCCGCTGTTATCCTGATGGACGGGAAGAGATTGTAGGAAAACCGTGACTCGTTTAATTCCTCGAATGAGAATGTTTGCGGGGCCTAATGGCTCTGGCAAAAGTACACTTAAAACTTTTTTAGATCCTGATTTAATTGGCATCTACGTTAACCCTGATGATATTCAATATGCTTTTTTTCAGGAAGGATTCTTAGACTTAAAAAATTATGAAATATCTTTTGATATCAAAGAATTAATAACCTTTATTGAAAGTTCTTATTTAAAAGAAAAAATAGATGTCAGCCCTTTATTAAAAGCATTATCAATTCATTCAAATAAATTGTTTATTGATAAAGATTTTTTAAATTCTTACTTGATGTCTGTATTATCTGATTTCATTCGTCATTTACTATTGCAAGCAAAAAAATCTTTTAGCTTTGAAACTGTTATGTCATCGCATGATAAAATTGATTTTCTTAAAAAATCGTGGGAAGCGGGTTACCGTAATTATCTTTATTATGTAGCCACTAATAACCCTAATATTAACATTGAAAGGGTTCAATGTCGTATTTACCAAGGAGGGCATGCCGTACCAGAAAAAAAAATTATTGAACGTTATTATCGTACACTCTCCATGCTTCCTGAGGCCATTACTTATACTAACAGAGCTTTTATTTTTGATAATTCAGGAAGAAAGATGAAATATCTTGCTGAGGTTACGGAAAGTGATATTAAAAATATTCAACTTTATGACCATGCAGATTGGTTTAAAAAAATAGTAGGATGATCAACTTTCTTCCCCTCGCAACTCGCCTTCGCCCGAAGAATTTTGAAGAATTCTTCGGTCAATCGCATTTACTGGCGAGTGGTAAACCGCTGCGGCAATTGCTCGATAAAGGCCAGCTGCATTCTATGATTTTATGGGGCCCGCCTGGTACGGGAAAAACCACACTTGCGCATTTGATGGCCCAAAAAGTCGCTGCAGATTTTGAAGTGCTTTCTGCTGTGAGTGCCGGGGTCAAAGATATCCGCGCTTTGGTGGAAAAAGCTACAGTAGCCAAAGCAGAAGGCAAGGCAACCGTGCTTTTCATTGATGAAATTCATCGCTTTAATAAAAGCCAGCAAGATGCTTTACTTCCAAATATTGAAAGCGGGCTTTTTGTG
>JBILMY010000183.1:0-2785 GCA_044375265.1 Gammaproteobacteria bacterium
GTGTGGGGCCTTGCTGCCTTATTTTACTGTTATGAATATTTACTGCGTATTTCCCCAAGCTTATTTACCGGCGATTTGATGCGCTATTATAGTTTAAATGGCGCCGCGCTCGGGAACCTCATTGCCTTTTATTACTATGCTTATGCGCCCGCCCAATTACCCGTAGGTATTTTGATGGATCGCTTTGGCCCGCGCGTTCTCATCACCTTGGCAGCGTTAGGCTGCGCCATCGGCTCTTTTTTATTTGCAGCCACCCATCTTTTTTATGTGGCTGCTATTGGAAGGTTTTTAGTCGGCTTTAGTTCTGCCTTTGCTTTCGTCGGTGTTTTAAAAGTCGCGACCATTTGGTTACCCGCCAATCGCTTTGGCATGATCGCAGGCCTCACCACCAGCCTTGGTATGGTGGGCGCTATGATCGGTGATAACTTACTCAATCTGGTTATTGAACGCTGGCACTGGCAATTAACCACCATGCTATCTGGCGTATTTGGAATCATCCTTGCCATTGTTTTATGGATGTTTGTGAGAAATGCCCGAAAAAGCATTGCAAAGACCTATAGCCCTATTCGATTTTCAGCCATCGTCAAAACGATGCTTGTTGCACTTAAACAAAAACAAGTCTGGCTCGCAGGCGTGGTAGGGTGCTGTTATTACATTCCCACTTCTGTGTTTGCTGAACTGTGGGGAAAACCCTATTTGCAAGATGGGCGTGGTTTTTCAAGCACTGACGCGGCCTTTATCGTCTCCATGATTTTCTTGGGTTGGGCTGTGGGTGGGCCAATACTCGGCGCCATTTCTGACCTGATACGGCTTCGTAAATTACCGTTATTTTTTGGCGGCCTTATCGCGTCGGCACTGATGTTTTTTGCGTTATTAGATACTTCTTTATCAATGACCGTGCTTTCTTTCGTTTTCTTTTTATTTGGCTTTTTTTCCAGCGCACAGAATCAAACTTTTTCTATTTCGCGTGAAAGCTGCCCCTCAAGTATTTCAGGGACTGCGCTTGCCATCACCAATATGCTGGTCATGCTCGGCGGCATGGTCTTACAACCCCTTGTCGGTAAATTACTGGATAATGGCTGGGATGGCAAAATTCAAAATGGCGTGCATGTATTTTCCAATGCTAACTATACGCATGCCTTAATGATTTTACCGATTGGTTTAGCTGTCGGCGCTATCGTGACCTTGCTCATTCGCGAAACGCACGCTAAAGCGATAGATTAATTCAGAAAAAAATTTTTCTTTTTTGCGGGGGGAGATCTTTGCGTTTTTCAGCATAAAAATCCTTAGGCATTCCAGAAAACAATTCGAAAGCCTTCGATAAATTTTGCAATGTTTTGTTAACAATAACTTTCAATGTCTTATTCCTTTCTTTTTCAAATTATACCCATTATAACTCAATCCATTAGTTTTTTTATTGACAAAGACAAGAAAAATACTTGACAAACATTGGGTAATTTCTGTATAATGTGAAGCCTGTTTTCTGAAAGCCCCTGGGGTTATAGCTCAGTTGGTAGAGCACTTGCATGGCATGCAAGGGGTCGGCGGTTCGAATCCGCCTAGCTCCACCAAACTCTTCTGGAAACATTCTGCGTTCCCTTCGTCTAGTGGTTAGGACACCGGGTTTTCATCCCGGCAACAGGGGTTCAATTCCCCTAGGGAACGCCATTTTAATAATTAAATAATAAAGGTAAATTATGTCTTATGCTAAAGAAGCCATCTGTCTTCATTGTAGTTCAAAAATCCCGTTAATGTTTGTTTCTTATTCTGATTTTTCTAAGTTAGATAAATATGAGCTTGAAATACCTGCTTATAATCAGGTGGTGTATAGTGAAATTCTTGTTACTCAAGGGAGCATGATAAAAGAAAGCCCTTTAGGGCACTCACTGGAAAAAGATATCCATGGAGACTGGAAATACCGTTGTAAAGCCTGTGTTGCTTTAATGAAAAAAGAAAAAATGTTTTGCACAGAAATCTTTCCTTGTGTTAAGCATTTTCAATGTAATTATTTTGGGTGTACGACTTTAGTACCTTCTCAAGATGTCTTGCATGGAATAAGATCTTGTTATCAGCATCGCTGTGATGTTATAGTCAATAACGCCCCCTGTAATAAGAAAGTACATCATGCGACTGCCTATGGAAAATGGTATCGTTGCGAAGAACACTATTTTGTGCCATCACAAACAAAATAAACAAGAGTTTCACCTAACTAATGAATAGGCATTATTTATACCGTCACCCCCGCGCAGGCGGGGGTCCATTGGTCCCCCTGGATTCCCGCTTTCGCGGGAATGACGAAGTAAAATATAAAATCATTCAAAAAATAACGCTTTCTTATACACCCTTTTTCTGCTATAATTATTCCCTTTAAAATACCTATTTTCAAGGGTTTTCTATGCTCAATAAAATCATGCAGCTCGTTTTCGGCAGCCGCAATAAACGACTTCTCAAAGAATTCGATAAAATCGTAAAGCAAATCAATGGCTATGAAGCTTCACTGAGCGCTTTATCAAATGAAGCCCTGCAAGCTAAAACCCCTGCATTCAAAGAGCGTCTTGCCCTAGGGGAAAGCGTAGAAAATTTATTACCCGAAGCCTTTGCCGTCTGTCGTGAAGCCTCCAAGCGTATTTTTGGCATGCGCCATTTTGATGTGCAGCTCATCGGTGGCATGGTGCTCAATCAAGGCAAAATTGCTGAAATGCGCACGGGTGAAGGAAAAACCCTGATGGCAACGCTGCCTGTTTATCTCAATGCTTTAACGGGCAAAGGCGTGCATGTCGTCACC
>JBILMY010000184.1:0-2747 GCA_044375265.1 Gammaproteobacteria bacterium
CGCTTTTGGGCACCTTATAACGCGTCAATTTTGTATGACAATAATCTACAATAGTTTGCGCCGTTAAACTCTGATCTTTTTTTACCACAAAAGCTTTCACGCGCTCATGGGTTTTTTCATCGGGTACGCCGATGACAGCCACTTCTGCAACACCAGGAATTTCTGCAATCACGGCTTCTACTTCATTCGGATATACATTAAAGCCCGATACAATGATCATATTTTTTTTGCGATCGACTAAATAAACATATCCTTCTTCATCCATCTTGGCCATATCGCCTGTTTTGAGCCAGCCTTCATTATCGATGATTTCCAGTGTAGCAGCAGGATTATTCCAGTACCCTTTCATCACTTGCGGGCCGCGTATGCAAAGCTCACCTTCATGATGCGCCGATAAAGTATTACCCTTGTCATCAATAATCTTCATTTCAGTCGAAGGAAAAGGCAGGCCAATGCTGCCAGTAAAATCAGGGCAACTGATAGGCATGGCACAGACAACTGGAGAAGTTTCTGTGAGCCCATAACCTTGAGAAATATGACTGCCTGTAATAGCTTTCCATTTTTCCGAAGAACCTGCTTGCAGTGCCATGCCCCCCGCAATCACAAATTTTACATGGCTAAAATCAACAGAAGGAAAATTGGGGTGATTCACCAGTGCATTAAATAAAGTATTTACGCCTGTCGTTGTGGTAAAACCAATTTTTTTAATGGATTTAATCAGGGCAGGAATATCACGGGGATTGGTGATCAAATGATTTTCTACGCCGATACACATAAAAGACCATAAATTAACCGTCAATGAAAACACGTGATAGAGTGGCAGAGCAGTCACCATGAGTTCACGGCGCGTAGGACTGAGAAAAGGCATTGCCCAGGCATACACTTGCGCAACATTACAGAGGATATTGTAATGTGTCAGCATAGCCCCTTTGGCCACGCCCGTCGTACCGCCCGTATATTGCAAATAGGCAATATCATCACCGTGTAAAGAAGGGCTTTCATACGGTTTTTCTATCTGCATAGTAAAAATATTGCGATAGCGAACCACCGTATCTATCGGACAATTGGGCACTAACTTTTTAATATATTTTAAAACAAAGGAAAAAACATGGCGTTTTAAAAAAGGCATTTCATCGCCCAAGTCTGTCACAATAACTTCCAATCCTGGAAGCAATTCTTTGATAGGCGCCTCTGCCAATAATCCTGTCAAATTGGACAACATGAGAATCCCTTTGGCGCCCGAATCTTTGAGCTGGTGCGCCAGTTCAAATGCTGTATACAAAGGATTGACATTCACGACAATAAGCCCTGCGCGGAGTACGCCAAACATTGCAATGGGATACTGCAAAATATTGGGCAACATAATGGCAAAGCGATCGCCTTTTTGATAGCCACGCGATTGCAAATAGTGGGCAAAACGTTTACTTTTCTCATCAATATCTTGATAAGACAGTTTCACCCCAAAATTTGCAAAGGCTGGCAGCGTGGGAAAATTGCTAAAGGCTCTTTCTAAATAAGCCACTAAAGAATCACTTTTGTCCACTGAAATAAATTCAGGGACGCCAGCATCATAGTGTTTCAGCCAAATTTTTTCCACAATGGATTACTCGCCTTTATCCATTTGTTCTTTGAATAAATCACCAAGCGTAGCCCCTGGTGCGCCTGATTGTTTCAGTTCTTTCAGGGCAGTTTTTTGATCCATTTGCTCTTTGGCTTTGATGGATAAATTAACCACATTGTTTTTCTTATCGGCGTTTAAGATTTTTGCAGTAATATTTTGGCCTACAGTAAAAGCACTTTGCAGATCAAACAATTTTTCACTGGCGGCATCAGACAAACGAATTTTACCCGTAATGCCTTCAGCAAGGGCTACGGTTAATTCTTTGTCATCCATCGCAGTAACGGTACCCGATACGACACTGTTTTTAGAATGCTTTTCTAAATACTCTTCAAAGTGATTAGGGCTTAATTGTTTTACGCCTAAAGAAATACGTTCTCTTTCAATATCAATTGATAAAATCACGGCCTCTATAGCATCACCTTTTTTGTAATCACGCACAGCTTCTTCAGGTGATTTTTCCCACGATAAATCCGATAAGTGAATAAGCCCATCGATGTTATTTTCAAGGCCTACAAATATACCGAAATCAGTGATGGATTTAATGTTTGTCGCAACTTTATCACCCACTTGGTATTTTTCTGCAAAATTTGTCCAAGGATTATTTTGACATTGTTTGAGTCCTAAGGAAAAACGACGACGCGCAGGATCCACATCTAAAATCATGACTTCAATAGATTGTCCTTGGCTCACAATTTTACCGGGATTGGCATTTTTATTGGTCCAATCCATTTCTGACATATGCACGAGGCCCTCAAAGCCATTACCAATATCAATAAATGCACCATAATCGGTAATCGTGGTCACTTTACCCATGATTTTATTGCCGACCGCATATTTTTCGCCGAGATCAGACCAGGGATCGTCACCCAGTTGTTTAAGACCTAAGGAGACACGATTTTTATCGCGGTCATATTTCAATACTTTCACAAGAAGTTCATCACCGATGTTTAATACTTCGCTCGGATGTTTTACACGTTTCCAAGAAATGTCTGTAATGTGTAAGAGTCCGTCTACGCCACCTAAATCTACAAATGCACCATAATCGGTTAAATTTTTAACAACGCCTTTGAGCTCTTGACCTTCTTCTATTTGACTGAGCATGGCTTCTTTATCGACTTGACCATGT
>JBILMY010000186.1:0-2717 GCA_044375265.1 Gammaproteobacteria bacterium
ATCGTACAAAATAATTTGCTGCTCCTTATTTCGCACAATTTTATCTGCTGTTCCGCGGTAGTTAGTGCCTTCCATTTTAAGGGTCGTCAATTGCCCTTGGCTATTGTAAACTGATTGAACTTCCTGCCCGTAGGATTGATAACGAAACGTAGCATCCTCAATGCTACCTGTTTTACCCATCACATTGAGAGAGGCGCTTGAAGCAACGGTGATAATGCCAAATTGATGAATGAGGACATTGCCTTCCAAATGTAATTCTTTAATTTTATTCGTCTTGTGATCGGTAATAATAACCGCTTTATCGGCTTTGGCTTCCCGTCCCTCATCTTTAAAATGCACATGGCCTTCTAAGGTATTGGGGGCGTTGAGATAAAAGGTAGCCCTATCGGCGGTTAGCGTGTGTTTCCCTGATAACAAAGGGGCTTCAGCATAATAACCATGGCAGATCGTATTATTGGGATCATTAATCCAACCCAAGCTTTGTTCAAGAGAAGATGGTGTAGCAGCGTAGAGGGGAGGGGCGAAAGGGAGAGAGAGAGAAAAAATACAGCACGTAAGGATAAGCCCCCTTAATAAGGGGGCTGTCGACGCAAGTCGACTGGGGGATTTATTAATAATTAACGCTTTAAAAATCCCTCCATTGGCTACGCCAACTCCCCCCTTGTTAAGGGGGGAGTTTTCTTTTCTACAGCTCTTATTTATCACCGCCACTTAAATCTTTAGCCCCAATGTAACACCCTGCTCTATGGCACGTTTGGCGTCCAATTCTTTGGCTTCAAACGCTCCACCAATCAAATGTACAGGAATCTTTTTCTGTGTCGATAAATCATTATACAAATGCTTTTCTGATAATTGCCCTGCGCAAATGATCACGTGATCGACATATAAAATTTTAGGTTTATCATTAAGGGTAATATGTAGGCCCTTGTTATCAATTTTATCGTAGCGCACACCGCTCAGCATTTCTACCTGATATTTTTTTAAAAACAAGCGATGGATCCAGCCTGTCGTTTTGCCTAAATATTTACCCATCTTTTCTGTGCTTCGCTGTAGCAAATAAATTTTGCGAAATTCAAAGGGGCTTTCCGCTTCTACAAGTGCACCTGGATGAGAAAGCGTTTCATCGATTCCCCACGTATAGCAAAAATGGCTTAAATCTTTTTCATTCACTGAAGACGGCGTGCATAAGGCTTGCGCCACATCAAAGCCAATGCCGCCCGCACCAATGATCGCAATATATTTCCCTAAGGTTTTTCGCTGGGTAATCGCCTCGGCATACGTTAACACTTTTTCATGTTCAATCCCTTCAATCTGGGGCTTTCTGGAAATAACGCCGGTGGCAATCACAATCTCATCAAAACCTTGCGCCAATAAAAACTCAGCGGTAACAAGTTGATTCAGATGTACGCTCACTTTTGGAAACTGCGCTAAACTTTTTTCAAAGTAACGCAGTGTTTCTGCAAAATCTTCTTTGCCGGGAATTTCTTTGGCTAAATTAAATTGCCCGCCAATTTTATCGTTCGCTTCATATAAAAAAACGTCATGACCTTTTTCTGCCGCTTGCAGCGTAAAAGAAAGCCCCGCTGGTCCCGCGCCGACCACCGCAATTTTTTTGATTTTTTTGCGGGTTTCAAAGATGAGTTTGGTTTCATGGCAGGCCTTGGGATTGACAAGGCAGCTTGCAATTTTACCTTCAAAAATATGATCTAAACAGGCTTGATTACACGCGATGCAGGTATTGATAAACTGCGCTTGACCTGCCTGTGCTTTTTTAACAAAGGCAGGGTCGGCTAAAAAGGGTCTTGCCATACACACAAAATCAGCAGCGCCTTCTGCCAAAATTTTTTCAGCCACTGCGGGGGTATTGATACGGTTGGTGGCAATCACCGGAATAGTCACTGCGGCTTTAAGCCCCCGTGTTGCAAAGGCAAAAGCGCCCTGCGGTACCATAGCGGCAATGGTAGGAATACGCGCTTCATGCCAGCCAATACCGCTATTAATCATATTTGCGCCTACTTTTTCAATGGCTTTGGCAAGCTGCATTACTTCTTCAAAACTATTGCCTTCGGGCACTAAATCCATCAACGATAATCGATAGATGATAAGAAAATCAGGCCCTACTGCGTCGCGGATCCCCCGCACAATCTCGATAGGTACACGCATACGATTTTCAAAGCTACCGCCAAATTCATCAATGCGTTTATTCGTCCGGGTGCATAAAAATTCATTGATAAAATACCCTTCGGATCCCATGACTTCCACGCCATCATACCCTGCTTTTTTAGCAAGACGTGCACAGCGGATAAAATCATGGATTTGTTTTTTTACACCCTGCGTAGATAATGCTTTAGGCACATATTTAGAAATTGGGGCTTTAATGGGGGATGGTGCCACTAAAAAAGGATGATAGGCGTAACGGCCCGTATGCAAAATTTGCATCACAATTTTGCCGCCTTTACGGTGCACAGCGTCGGTCACCGTACGATGGCGCATCACTTCTATCGGATTAGAAAGCTTTGCTGCAAAGGGCGCTGATTTTCCTACCCAGTTAGGCGAAATCCCACCGGTAATAATGAGTCCTACGCCGCCTTGCGCCCTCTCGGCAAAATAAGCCGCCAAGCGTTTATACGACCATTTTTCTTCCAGCCCCGTGTGCATAGAACCCATGATGCAGCGATTGGGTAAACTCACGGAACCAATTTGCAGTGGCGAAAATA